>NZ_JBEXYK010000059.1:0-68563 GCF_040630865.1 Nonomuraea sp. NPDC005730 | reverse complement strand
GGCGGGGGGGGGGGGGAGCGCGTCGCGCGGGCGGCGCCCCGGGCCGAGCCGCCCACGCGGGGGCGGGGGGGGGGGGGGGGCCGCCCCCCCCCCCCCCCCCACGACGGCGGCCCCGGAACCGGCCAGGACCGCCGCGCCCAGCGCCGCCAGCAGCTTTCTTCTCAGGTACGTCATGGTCTCCCCCTGGGTCGGGATGGGTGGGCCTGCACCCGTTGGGGCGTTCCAAGCCGTTCCATCCCGCGCCGTGGCTAGGAGGACGCGCTGGGGATCTTCAGGGGATCACGCGGGGCCTCGGCCTTGGCCTTGGCCATCTGCTCACCCAGTTCCTGCAGCCGGTTGCGCCCCATGGCCTCGCGCACCTGCGGGAACCACTCCTTCTCCTCCTCCTCGACGTGGTGGCGGACGTTCTCCATGAGCACCGTCATCTTGGCGTCGTAGCGCTCGTCGGCCGGGTCGAGGTCCCTCAGCTCCGACAACATCCAGACGACGACGTGGTGCTCCTCGACGCTCTCCAGGATGTGGTCGGTGGTGTCGGGGGTGCCCGAGCGGGCGGCCGGGTAGAAGATCTTCTCCTCGATGTAGGTGTGCGCGGTCAGCTCCTCGATGACCTGCGCGACGATCTTCTGCTTGGTCTTGTGGGCGTCCTGGCCCGCCTTCTCGAACTCCTTGAACAGCTTCTCCACGGTCTTGTGGTCCTCTTTGAGCAGCACGATCGCGTCCATGGACGGCCTCCCTGGGGTCGGGACGCCCGGCGGGGACGGGGGATGCCGGGCGTCGGGTCCGCCCCAGGTACCCCGAGGTCAGGCGCTCACACCCGGCGCCTTCAGTGACGTTCCTGACGCGGCAGCACCACGTGGTTGACGATCACCTGGATGGCGGCGGCGACCGGGATGGCCAGCAGGGCGCCGACCACGCCGAGCAGGGCGCCGCCGATGAGGGCGGCCACGATGGTGGCGGCGGCCGGCACGTCCACGGACGACTTCATCACCTTGGGCGCGATCAGGTAGTTCTCGATCTGCTGGTAGACGATGAAGAAGATCAGGGTGGCGATGGCCACCGGGAGCGAGGCGAACAACGCGACCAGCGTGGCGATGCCCGCGCCGATGAACGCGCCGATGAGCGGGATGAGGTCGGTGAGGGCCACGATGATCGCCAGGGCCAGCGCGTACGGCACACCGGCGATCGACAGGAAGACGAACGTGGTCACGCCCGCGATCAGGGAGATGATCAGGTTGCCGGCCACGTAGCCGCCGACCCGGTCGAGTATCTCGTCGCCGAGCAGCCGGGCCCGGTCCCTGCGGCTGCGCGGGATCAGCCGGTAGCCGGTGCGCGTGATGGAGCGCAGCGCGCCCAGGAAGTACAGGGTGAGGATGAGCACGGTCAGCGTGGAGAACACGGCGCTGACCACGATCGAGGCGATGCCGAGCAGCCCGCCGAACACCTGCCGGCCGAGGTCGCCGCTGGTCAGGTACGCCTGCAGCCGTTCAAGCAGCTGGTAGCGCTGGTCCAGGTCGCGGATCTGCGGGTTGTTCTGCAGCTGCTGGATGTAGGTGGGCAACTGCTCGGCGAACTGTCCCGCCTGCTCCGACAGCGCCGGGATGATCGCCATGGCGAACCCGGCGAACAACACGATCACCGCCGTGAACACCGCGGTGATCGCCGCCCAGCGGGGCAGGCGGTGCTCCTCCAGCCATCGCACGGCGGGATCCAGGCCGACGGCCAGGAACAACGACGTGACGATCAGCAGGAGCATCGAGGCGCTGGCGGTGAGCGCCTGGACCAGCAGCCAGGCGGTCAGCACGCCGAGCGCGGCGGTGAACCCGAAGACGAAGGGCGTGCTGCCGAACGGCCGTCCGGGCCTGCCGAAGGGCAGGGCCGTCGTCTCCGGCCCGGGGCTGGAGACGTGGCCGGCCGCGGACGCCGCGCCGGGTTCGCCCGGCGGGGCGGAGGAAGTGAACTGATCACCAGACATGGGGGCTCCTGAACCTGAGAAACCCCCTTCTCTGCCCGGCCGCGGCGAGGTCTATCGTCGTCGTCGCCGCCGGTGACGCCCCCCGCGGCCAGGACGGGGCCGCGAGGCTGCGCCCGCCCGGCGATCAGGGCGCTGACCTGCGCCGTTTCGCCGGACCTGGCAGGGGGTAGGCCGCTCATCCCGGGGCCGGCGGGCTCACCGGCCGGCCGGTGTCCCCGTCGCGGGGGCCGGGCAGCACACGAGCCAAGGAAGAACGACATGGGGGAACCGCAGCAGGTGCAGGTCGAGATCCTCGACCAGGTCGCCATCGAGGACCTGATCGGGAAGGTGGAGGACGTCGCCAGGCAGCCGGGCGCGGCCGACCGGGTGGCCCGGTGGCGGGCCGAGCACGGCACCGAGCACGCCACGCCGAAGGCCCGCTCGTTCGTCGTCGTGGGCCCGACGTTGATGTTCCTGCACCCGTGCCCCGACGGCGTCGTCCTGCCGTTCGCCGCGTACCCGGACGGGACGGTGAAGGTCTACACCGATCCCGAGCACGCCGGTCTGAGCTTCTACCGCGACTCCGGCGGGTAGGCGTGTCCGGCATGGGGCCCGGTCAAGGGGGTACATCGTGGTTGCGGTCAACCCCCCGCAGGCGGCGCTCGTGCGAGCGGGCCCGCGCTGTGGCCTCGTCACCGGCCTCACACCACACGAAGGCACGAACATGAGGACATCACCACGGGGCCCGCGAGCGCTGCTGCCCCTCCTGTCGGCCCTGTGCGTGCTGGCGCTGCTGCCGGCCTGCAACCCTGGGCAGCGGGAGTCGCCCCTTCCGCAGGGCACGGCCCGTGAGGGGCTGGTCGACGGGCAGGTGGGGGCGATGCGGCTGTTGCACGTCCACATCCTGGCCCCGTCCGTGGAACAGCAGAAGGCGGGCGACGATCTCGGCCTCTACCTGACGTTGGTCAACGAGAGCGACCAGCCCCAGAAGCTCGACGGCGTCAGCACCGTGCACGCCAGGAAGGTCGTCTACCGCGCGGGGCCGGGCGCGGCGCAGGAGGAGGTCAACGTGACCGTCCCCCCTCGCTCGACCGTCTCGCTCCAGGAGGGGCAGAGCCGCCCGCACCTGGAGGTTCTCGACATCGACCGCCCGCTCGGCGCCACGCCGATCGACGTCACCTTCCGCCTGACCACCGGCACGACCACCCTGCGCATCCCGGTGCTGCCGCTGGAGCGGGGCGCCGGCACACCCGTCCCCGGCCACAGCTGACCCGGACCGGGACGGACGCTACCGGTGGTGGGTCCTCGCGTGCTCGTCCTTCCTGGCCTCGCATTCGATGACCGTCGACCTGCGCCTGCACGTCCGGTAGACCGCCGTCGCGGGCACGCAGACGTCCCCGCTGACGGTGACCACCCAGGCGTACCGGCAGTACTCGTACTCGTTGTCGCCCTCGATGCAGATGCTCCGCTCCGTCACCACGCCCTGGGCGTCGGGGGTGCGGCAGGCGGCATACACCGGAGCGGCGTCCTTGCAGAGCGACGGCAGTCGGCGAGGAGCGCCCGCACGCCACGGTCGAGGGCGGCGGCCCCCTTGCAGGGCTTGCCCCTGAAGCCGGCGGACTTGCAGGACCGGTAGCGGGCCCGCGACACACCCTGCGCGCCGGACGACGCGCCGGCGGCCCTGCCGCTCTCGGTCCCTGCCGGCCCGTCCGCCACGGCCGCGGCGGCGACCCGCGGAGGACCCGGCGTACCGGGCGTCGCACAGAGGTAGGCGATGCCCGGCAGGGCCGTCAGCGCGACGCCGGCCGGCCCCGCCCGGATCGATGTCCGGCGTTCGTTCCGCCTCGACGAGGGCCCCCGTTCCGGCAGGACGTATCGGTGCAAGCGGAGCCTACAACGCCCGCCTCCGCCTCCCGTCCCCCCGTGGCGGGACGGCGGTCAGGAATCGAGAAGCGTCGTCCGGACCGGCGGAACTAGCGTGGCCGGCATGGACATCAGCATCCTCTCCAGCTACCTCCCCCACGACGACCCGGACGCCTCCCTCGCCTTCTACCGCGACGCCCTCGGCTTCGAGGTGCGCGGCGACGTCGGCTACGACGGGAAACGCTGGATCACGGTCGGCCCCGCGGGCCAGCCCGGCACGTCGATCGTGCTGCAGCCACCGGTCGCCGACGGCTGCGGCATCACCGAGGACGAGCGCCGCACCATCGTCGAGATGATGGCCAAGGGCACCTTCGCCGGCATCAACCTGTCGACCGACGACCTCGACGCCGTCTTCGACCGGCTCGCGGCGAACGGCGCGGAGATCGTCCAGGAGCCGGCCGAGCAGCCGTACGGGGTGCGCGACTGCGCCGTGCGGGACCCGGCGGGCAACCTGATCCGTATCAACCAGCGGCTCTGAGGCGGCGAGGTCAGGGGCCGGCCGGGTCGAGGAACCGCCGCGCGCCGCGCAGCCTGGTCCGCAGCAGCCGCTGGGTGGCGGCGCAGTCGAGGCGCACGTCCAGCGGGCCGGGCACGCCCGACTCCGCGCGCCGGCCCGCCTGGAGCAGCGCCGGGTCGAGCCCGTCGCGGCGGGCGATGAGCAGGCCCAGCTCGTACCGGCTCACCGCGTCGGCCCCGGCGACGTGGCGGACGCCGGGCGGGCCGCCCGCGGCCAGTTCGAGCAGGGCCGCGGCGAGGTCGGCGACGTGCACCGGGCATCGCACGTCGTCGGTGAACAGCACGCCCTTCGTCGTGCCGGTGGCCAGGGCGTGCACCAGCGCCTCGTGCGACGAGCCGCCGTCGCCGAGGATCAGCGACGTCCTGGCGATCACCGCGTCCGGCGCGACCGCGGCCACGACGGTCTCGGCGGCCGCCTTGGCCGCGCCGTACGGGGTGATCGGGTCGGGGAGGCACGTCTCGTCGTAGCGGACCGCCGCTCCGGAGAAGACCGTGTCGCTGGAGACGTGCACCAGGCGGCTGCCCGCCGCGGCGGCGGCCAGGGCGACGTTCGCGGCCCCGGCGGCCGTGGTCGCCCAGTCGTGCTGCCGGAAGGCGGCGTTGAGGACCGCCTCCGGCCGGACCGCGGCGACCAGCGCCTCGACGTCGGCGCGCCGGCGCACGTCGAGCGGCGCCCAGGCGACGCCGGCGCCCTCCCCCGGACGGGTGTGGCAGGTCGCGGTCACCTCGTGCCCGGCCGCCGCGCCCCGCCGGACGAGTTCGGCGCCCAGGAAGCCGCTGCCGCCGACGACGAGCAGCCTCATACGGACGTGGCGCCGACGTAGGCCGCCAGGTGCTCGCCGGTCAGGGTGGAGCGGGCGGCGACCAGGTCGGCGGGGGTGCCTTCGAAGACGACCCGGCCGCCGTCGTGACCGGCGCCGGGGCCGAGGTCGACGATCCAGTCGGCGTGCGCCATGACCGCCTGGTGGTGCTCGATGACGATCACCGACTTGCCGCCGTCGACGAGCCGGTCGAGCAGGCCGAGAAGCTGCTCGACGTCGGCGAGGTGCAGGCCGGTGGTGGGCTCGTCGAGCACGTAGACGTCGCCGCTCTTCTCGGCCATCTGGGTGGCCAGCTTGAGCCGCTGCCGCTCGCCGCCGGACAGCGTGGTGAGCGGCTGGCCGAGGCTGAGGTAGCCGAGCCCGACGTCGGCGAGCCGGCCGAGGATGGCGTGCGCGGCCGGGGTGCGCGCCTCGCCCGCGCCGAAGAACTCCTCGGCCTCGGTCACCGGCATCGCCAGCACCTCGCTGATGTTCCGTCCGCCGAAGCGGTACTCCAGCACCTCGGCCTGGAAGCGCCTGCCCTCGCACTCGTCGCACACGGTGGCGACGCCGGCCATCACGCCCAGGTCGGTGTAGAGGACGCCGGCGCCGTTGCAGTTGGGGCAGGCGCCCTCGGAGTTGGCGCTGAACAGGGCCGGCTTGACGCCGTTGGCCTTGGCGAACGCCTTGCGGATCGGGTCGAGCAGGCCGGTGTAGGTCGCCGGGTTGCTCCGCCGCGAGCCGCGGATCGGGCTCTGGTCGATCGACACCACGCCCGCGCCGGCCGGGACGGACCCGTGCACGAGCGAGCTCTTGCCGGAGCCGGCCACGCCGGTGACGACGACCAGCACCCCGAGCGGGATGTCGACGTCGACGTCGCGCAGGTTGTGCTTGTTCGCCCCGCGGATCTCCAGGGCGCCGGTGGGCTTGCGCACCTCCTCCTTCAGGGCGGCCCGGTCGTCGAGGTGCCGGCCGGTGACGGTGCCGCTGGCCCGCAGCCCCTCGACGGTGCCCTCGAAGCAGACGGTGCCGCCCTCCGTGCCGGCGCCGGGGCCGAGGTCGACGACGTGGTCGGCGATGGCGATGGCCTCCGGCTTGTGCTCGACGACGAGCACGGTGTTGCCCTTGTCGCGCAGCCTGGCCAGCAGGCCGTTCATCCGCTGGATGTCATGGGGGTGCAGGCCGATGGTGGGCTCGTCGAAGACGTAGGTGGTGTCGGTGAGGGACGAGCCGAGGTGCCGGATCATCTTGACGCGCTGCGCCTCGCCGCCCGACAGCGTGCCGGCCGGCCGGTCGAGCGACAGGTAGCCCAGCCCGATCTCGACGAAGGAGTCGAGCGTACGGCCCAGCGTGGCCAGCAGCGGCGCCACGGACGGCTGGTCGAGGCCGCGGATCCACTCGGCCAGGTCGGTGATCTGCATCCGGCACGCGTCGGCGATGCTGACGCCGTCGATCTTCGAGGACCGGGCCTCCGGGCTGAGCCGGGTGCCGTCGCACTCGGGGCAGGTGGTGAAGGTGACCGCCCGTTCGACGAAGGCGCGGATGTGCGGCTGCATGCCCTCCTTGTCCTTCGACAGGAACGTCTTCTGGATCTTCGGGATCAGGCCCTCGTAGGTGAGGTTGACGCCCTCGACCTTGACCTTGGTCGGCTCCCGGTAGAGGAAGTCCCGCATCTCCTGCTCGGTGAAGTCGCGGATCGGCTTGTCGGGGTCGAGCAGCCCCGACTCGGCGTAGACGCGCACGGTCCAGAAGCTGTCGGACTTCCAGCCGGGGATGGTGAAGGCCCCGCCGGCCAGCGACTTGGAGTCGTCGTAGAGCTGGGTGAGGTCGATGTCGGAGACCGTGCCGCGGCCCTCGCAGCGGGGGCACATGCCGCCCAGGCGGGTGAAGCTCTGCCGGACCGTCTTGCTGGAGCCGCGCTCGACGGTGATCGCGCCGGTCGCGCGCACCGAGGGCACGTTGAAGGAGTAGGCGTTGGGCGAGCCGATGTGCGGCCGGCCGAGCCGGCTGAACAGGATGCGCAGCATGGCGTTGGCGTCGGTGGCGGTGCCGACGGTGGAGCGGGGGTCGGCGCCCATCCGCTGCTGGTCGACGATGATCGCCGTGGTCAGCCCTTCCAGGACGTCGACCTCGGGCCGCGCCAGCGTCGGCATGAACCCCTGGACGAACGTGCTGTAGGTCTCGTTGATCAGCCGCTGCGACTCGGCGGCGATCGTGGCGAACACCAGCGAGCTCTTGCCCGAGCCGGACACGCCGGTGAACACGGTCAGCCGGCGCTTGGGGATCTCGACGCTGATGTCCTTGAGGTTGTTCTCGCGCGCGCCGTGGACGCGGATCAGATCGTGACTGTCGGCGATCTGCCGCTCGGGCGGCGTGTGCGTGCTCATCGTTTCTCCATCTCTCGCGCGAGCCCCCGTAGGCGTCGCCCGGCCGCATCCGGCCAGGTACGAGGGTACGGCCTCACGTTATCGGGGAGCGCGGGGCGGGCGCTTCTCCGATCCTGACCGGTGGGCCCGTCCCGCCGCGGAGAGGGGGTTCAGGAGCGGGCGCCGTCGATGAAGTCGAGCAGGTCCCGGTCGATGCCGACGCCTACCGGGCGGGCGCCAGCCCCCGCGCCAGCACGTCGAAGGCCAGGTCGACGGCCGCGACGTGGTCGGCCAGCACGTCGGCGGCCCGCTCCCCGGCCAGTTGCCGGGCCGCGGTGGCCAGGAAGGCCGAGCGGAAGGCGCCGACGAGCAGCGCCGCGGTCAACCGGCCGGGCAGCCCCTCGCCGGACTCGTCGATCAGGGCCGCGAGCACGGCCTCCAGCTCGTCGGCGATCTCCCTGGCGCGCGCCCGCAGCGCGGCGGAGCCGATCACCACCCGGAAGAAGTGCACGAACCGGTCGTCGACCCCGCCGAGCGGGTGGCCCTCGCGCGCGTGCCGGACGAGCATGTCCCGCAGCGCGGACAGCACCGGCTCGCCCGGCCGGCGGCCCCGGACGGTGTCGGTGACCAGGTCGACCAGCTCGGGGACGCGGTCGAAGAAGATGTCCTCCTTGCGGGGGAAGTAGTTGAACACCGTCACCTTGGAGACGTCCGCCGCCTCGGCGATCTCGCCGATGGTCACCTCGTCGAAGCCGCGTTCGTAGAACAACATCGAGCCGTGGTCGGAGATGCGCCTGCGGGTCTCGGCCTTCTTGCGTTCGCGGAGCGATGGAGTCTCTTTCACGAGAAAAGTGTATCGCACTCAAAGTTTAGTCGGGTATAGTTTTTGCCATGGACTACGAAGTGATCATTTCCGGTGGCGGTCCCGTTGGCCTGATGCTCGCCTGCGAGCTGCGGCTGCACGACGTGCGCGTGGCGGTCCTGGAGCGGCTGACCGACATCGACCAGACGGTCAAGGCCGGCTCGGTCAACACGCCCACCGCCGAGGCCTTCTACCGGCGCGGCCTGCTCCCGGTGCTGGAGGAGGCCCAGGCCGAGACCATGAAGGCGGTTCAGGCGTTCATGGCCCAGCGGGGCGGCGCGGCGGCGGCCGGGCAGCCCAAGATCTCCGCCTTCGCCGGGCACTTCGCCGGGTTGTGGCTGCTGACCGACCTGGTGGACGAGAGCGACCCCGACTTCGCCGACCACGGGCCGGCCGCCCGCCTCAGCGGCATCCGGCAGCAGGACGTCGAGCGGGTGCTCGGCGAACGGGCCGCCGAGCTCGGCGTGGACGTGCTGCGGGGCGTGGAGCTGACCGGCTTCGAGACCTCCGCCGACGGGGTCGTCGTGCGGGCGGGCGAGCGGGAGTTCCGCTGCGGGTGGCTGGTGGGCTGCGACGGCGGCCGCAGCACCGTGCGCCGCCTGGCCGGCTTCGACTTCCCGGGCACGCCCCCGCTGATCACCGGCCACCAGGCCGTCGTGACGATGGAGGGCGGCGAAGGGCTCGGCACCGGCTGGACGCACACCGACACCGGCACCTACGCCAACGGGCCGACCCCCGGCCGCATCCTGACCGTGGAGTTCGACGGGCCGCCCGAGGACCGCACCACGCCGGTCACCGCCGAGGAGCTGCAGGCCGGCCTGCGGGCCGTCTCCGGCGTGGACGTCACCATCACCGGCGTCAGGACGGCCACCCGCTTCACCGACAACGCCCGCCAGGCCACCACCTACCGGCTCGGCCGGGTCCTGCTGGCCGGCGACGCGGCGCACGTCCACTCGCCCTTCGGCGGCCAGGGGCTCAACCTGGGCATCGGCGACGCCGTCAACCTCGGCTGGAAGCTCGCCGCCGTCGTCCGGGGCCGCTCGGCCGAGGCGCTGCTGGACACCTACACCGCCGAGCGCCACCCCATCGGCGCGTGGGTGCTCGACTGGACCCGCGCCCAGGTGGAGCTCATGCGGCCCGAGGCCCGTTCCCGGGCGTTGCGGGCCGTCGTGTCCGACCTGATCGGCACCACCGCGGGCACCACGTACTTCGTCAAGCGGCTCTCCGGCGTCTGGCACCGCTACGAGCTGCCCGGCGACCACCCGCTGGTCGGCCGGAGCGTCCCCGACCTGGAGCTGGCCGACGGCACCCGGGTCGGCGACCACCTGCACGAGGGGCGCGGGCTGCTCCTGGACCTCGGGGCCGGTCTGGCGGCCGACCCGCGGGTGCCGGTGCTGGCGGCCAAGCCGGTGGACGTCCGCGACTTCGGCGGCCTGCTGGTCCGGCCGGACGGCGTCGTCGCCTGGGCGGGCGACGCGCCGGACGCCGCGCTGGAGGAGGCCCTGGCCGCCTGGTTCTGACGGCGCCCTACTCCCCGGCCGCCCAGTCCCGGTACGTGGTCCGGCCCAGCGTGGCGTCGTCGTCGGGCACCAGCGAGCGCTCGGTCAGCTCGCTGCCGAAGTAGCGGGCGTGCTCGTCGGTGACCACCTCGCGCGGGTCGCCGAGGCCGGCCAGCGCGTCGCGGAAGAACTCGTCCATCCGGAACTGCTCGGGGCCGGCGACCTCGGTCCGGCCGTTCAGGGGCGCCCCGAGCGCGACCCGGGCGACCGCCGCCGCCACGTCGTCGCCCGCGATGGGCCGGAACAGCACGGGCGCGATGTGCACCTCGCCGTCGACGGCCGACTCGTCGGCGATCCCCCGCACGAACTCGAAGAACTGCGTCGCGTGCACCAGCGAGTACGGCAGGCCCGACTTCTCGATCAGCCGCTCCTGGGCGATCTTCGCGGCGAAGTAGCCGTTGTCGGGCATGCGCTCGGTGCCCACGACCGACAGCGCGACGTGGTGGCCGACGCCCGCCGCCGCCTCGGCGGCCAGCAGGTTGCGGGTGGAGGTCTCGAAGAACTCCAGCACCGCGGCCCGCTCGAACGACGGCGAGTTGGAGACGTCCACCACGACCTGCGCGCCCTCCAGGACCGCGGCCAGCCCCTCCCCCGTGAGGGTGTCGACGCCGGTACTCGGGGACGCGGCGACCGCCTCGTGCCCCTGTCCGGTCAGCCCGCGCACGAGCTTCGACCCGATCAGGCCGGTTCCGCCGATCACGACAACCTTCATGACGACCTCCCTCTCGCCCGGGGCACCTCGTGTGCCGTCCGGTCGCCGGCTGATGTCATGTCCAGCCGGCGGCCTGGTGGCACCCGTTGTGACGCCTCCATTACCCGACGATGTCCTGTCATGTCCGTACGGCCGGGCGGCGGGAGGGCGCGACTGGTCAGTCGTGCGCGGGCGGCAGCACCCCGGCGACCAGGGCGCGCAGGGCGGCCAGGGCCCCGGCGGCGTCGACGCGCTCGGGGGCGACCAGCCACTGCTGGTGGATGCCGATGCCGGCGCCGATGAGCGCGACGGCCAGGGGCTCCACCGGCAGGCCCGGCGGCAGCGGCAGGCGTTCGAGCCAGCGCCTGCAGTGGTCGCGCAGCGTGTCGTGGATCTCGACGTAGCGGTCGCGGATGGGCGAGCCGGGCTCCAGCGCCTCGACCAGCAGGGTGACGAAGAGCTTGGTGGTCGGCAGGGCGAACATCGCGCCGACGCCCTGGTCGAACGGCCCGAAGTCCGGCTCGCCGGTCCCGAGGGCGTCGGCGAGGCCGTCGCGCACCCTGGCCACCGAACGTTCGAGAACGGCCAGCAGCAGGCCCTCCTTGCCGCCGAAGTGCCACGGGATGGACCCGCGGCTGATGCCCGAACGGGCGGCCACGTCATGGAACGTGGTCTGCCGGTAGCCCTTCTCGGCGAACAGCTCCGCCGCCGCGTTGAGGATGAGCTCACGGCTCTCGTTGCTGGTCTGTTCCCGTCGCGTTGTCACGCCACCTCCTCTGTGCTATCTATCGTATTCTATGTTGGGCAACACAGAGGAGAGACCCGTGCACGTCGCCATGATCGCCACGCACTACCCGCACGCCGCCCATCGGGAGGAGTTCGTCGGACGGGTGCGCAAGGTGGCCGAAGCGTTCCGGAGCATGCCGGGCTGCCTGTCGGCGGAGTGCTGGCTGTCGGAGGAGGCGGTGGTCTCCATCGTGCGCTGGGAGTCGGACGAGGCGTTCGCCGCGTCGCTGGCCGCGCTCGGCGCCGCCGACGTCGACGTGGCCTTCGACGAGCGCGAGGCCCGGCCGCGCGAGATCGTCCGGCTGGCCGCCGCCTGAGCTAGTAGCCCGAGGGGCGGACCAGCCCCGTCTCGTACGCGAAGACCGCCGCCTGGGTGCGGTCGCGCAGCCCGAGCTTGACCAGGATCCGGCTCACGTGGGTCTTGACCGTCTGCTCGGCGATCACCAGGCGCTCGGCGATCTCGGCGTTCGACAGGCCCTGCGCGATCAAGGCCAGCACCTCGGTCTCGCGCTCGGTCAGGTCGCCCACGCGCTCCTTCAGCGGCGCCCGCGGCGCGCGGCTCACCCGGGTGAACTCGGCGATCAGGCGCTTGGTGACGTTCGGGGCCAGCAGCGCGTCGCCGGTCGCCACCACCCGCACCGCGTGGGCCAGCTCGGCCGCCGAGGCGTCCTTGAGCAGGAAGCCGGACGCCCCGGCGCGCAGCGCCTCGTAGACGTAGTCGTCGAGGTCGAACGTGGTCAGGACGAGCACCTTCGCCGACGCGTCCGGACGGGCGGCGATCCGGCGGGTGGCCTCGATGCCGCCGAGCTCGGGCATGCGCACGTCCATGAGGACGACGTCGGGGTCCAGCTCGGCGACCTTGGCGACGGCGTCGAGCCCGTTGACGGCCTGGCCCACGACCTCGATGCCGGGCTCGGCGTTGAGCAGCACGGTGAAGCCCTGGCGGACCATGACCTGGTCGTCGGCGATGAGCACGCGGATGCTCGTCATGAGGTGGCCTGGACGCCTTTCTGCGAGTCGACCGGCAGGAACACGCTGACCTCGTAGCCGCCGTCCGGCGTGGGCCCGGCGACGAGGTCGCCGCCCAGCATGGCGGCGCGCTCGCGCATGCCGAGCAGCCCGTGCCCGGCGCCGGGCGAGGACCGCGCCGGCCTGGCGGGCGGCTCGTTGACGACCCGGATCGCCAGGGCGCCGGGCCGGTACGTCAGCCGGACCGCCACCGCCGCGCCCGGGGCGTGCCTCATGGCGTTGCTGAGCGCCTCCTGCACGATCCGGTACGCCGACAGCTCCACGCCCGGCGACAGCGGGCGCGCCTGCCCGGCGATCTCGGCGGTGAGCGTGACGCCCGCGCCGCGCACGTTGGCCACCAGCTCCTCCAGCCGGTCGAGCGTGGGCTGCGGCGCGTCGCCCGGCTGATCCTGGGCGCGCAGCACGCCGAGGACCCGGCGCAGCTCGGTCAGCGCCTCGACGGCGTTCTCCCGGATGCCGGCCAGGTTCTCCCGCAGCTCCTGCGGCGGGTCGTCCACCAGGTGCGGCGCGACCTGGGCCTGGATGGAGATCACCGACATGTGGTGGGCGACGACGTCGTGCAGCTCGCGGGCGATCCTGCTGCGCTCCTCCAGCAGCGTGCGGCGGGCCCGTTCCTCGGCCGTCAGCTCCTCCTGGGCCTCCAGCCGGGTACGGGTCGTCCTGAGCTGGCGCACCCCGGCCCCGACGGCGACCGCGACCGCGTCGGCCAGCAGGGCCGTCATCCCCAGCCCGCCCCCGTTGCCCTCCGGCATGAGCACCACGATCGCCACCACGGTCAGCGTGGTGATCGCCAGCGCCTTGACGGCGACGCCGGGGCGTACCCGCAGCGCCAGCAGGAACAGCACGCCGGCCTGCAGGGCGACGCCCGAGCCCGTCCACGGGAAGGCGGTCGGGTCGGCGCGCGGCAACGGCCGCCTCTCGAACGTCTCGGGATGCACCGTCCAGGGGAGGCTCAGGTGCTGCGACACGTAGACCATGGCCGACCGCGCCCCGGCGACCATGAGGGCGATCGTCGCCCACCAGGCCGCCAGCGGGCGCCACATCGCCAGCACCATGGCCGCCGCCATGGCCATGGCCAGCAGTGGGACGGTCGGGTCGATGCCGATCCCGCCGGGGTACAGGCCCATGGCCAGCGCGTACAGGGCGACGGCGACGTGCGGGAGCCGGGACAGTGCGCGCGGCCTGCCCATGCGGGGCAGGGGATCGGGGGCCATGGTCCACAGGTCCGCGCCCAGCGCGGCGAGGGCCTTCCGCAGCCTGCTCATCCGCCCTCGCCCACGTTCCTTCTGTCCTGACTTGCACCCTTGGCCCAGCTTACGGGTGAGCCGGTCACGATCCGCGCGAGGTCCGCCGGTGCCGAGGCGGAGACGAACGTGGACGTACCTCAGCCCGCCCCGGGCAGGTGCAGACGGCGTCCCTGCCAGCGGGCGCGCAGCCAGCGGTCATGGCTGGCCACCACGACCGCGCCGGGGCCGTGCTCGGCCATGGCGGCCTCCAGCTCGTCGGCGAGGCCCGGCGACAGGTGGTTGGTGGGCTCGTCGAGCAGCAGCACGTCGGGAGGATCGGCGATCAGCAGCGCCAGCGCGAGACGGCGGCGCTGGCCGACGGACAGCTCCCCCACCCGCAGGTTCGTGTCGCGGGCGCGGATCAGGCCGAGCGAGCGCAGCGGCACGGCCTCGGCGCGCTCCGGACCGAGAACCCGCTCGTAGGTCTCCCGCACCGTGCGGCCGGGGTGCTCGAACGTCGTGTCCTGGGGCAGCAGGCCGACGGTCAGCCCCGGCCGCCGCCGTACCGGCCCGGCCGGCTCCAGGTCGCCGGACAGGACCGCGAGGAGGGTGGACTTGCCCGCGCCGTTCGGGCCGGTCACCAGCAGCCGGTCCCCCTGCCGCAGGTCGAGCCGGTCGAGCGCGAGCCGCCCCGCCACCCGGACGTCCCGCGCCGACACCAACAGCTCACCGCCGCCACGGTCCCCCTCCGGACCTGCAGAAGAAGAGAGGGCCGCGTCGCTCCCCCCTCCTTCCCGAGCTTCAGTGGGCGGGAGGGGGGCGGTGAGGCGGGGGCGCAGGCGCAGTGGGGGCGGCGGGGCGGGGACCTGGTCGCGTTCCAGCTCGGCGAGCCGGCGGGCGGCGTCGCGCACCCGCCGGGAGACCTGCTGCTGCACCCGCCCGGCGCGGTGGCCGTAGCCCATCTTCTCGTTGTCGCGGCGCAACCCGTCCTGCGCCACCCGCCGCGCGGTCACCGCGACGGCGCGGCGCAGCTCGTCCAGTTCCTCCTGCTCGGCCGCGTGACGCCGCTCCCAGCGTGCGCGCTCGGCGCGTTTCCCGGTCAGGTACGCGCTGTAGCCGCCGCCGTACCGGACGGGGCCGTCCACGGCGGGGTCGAGGTCGAGCAGGTCCGTGCAGACCGCGTCGAGGAAGGCCCGGTCGTGGCCGGCCACGACCACCACCCCGGTCATGCCGCGCAGCTCCTCCTCCACGAAGACGGCGGCGTCGTCGTCGAGGTGGTTGGTGGGCTCGTCGAGCAGCAGCGCGGCGGGACGCCTGATCAGCAGCGCCGCCAGGGCCAGCCGGCCGCGCTGTCCGCCGGACAACGACCCGAGCGCGCGCGTACCCGGCACGCCGCCCAGGCCCAGCCGGTCGAGGACGATCTCCGCCCGCCGGTCGGCGTCCCAGGACTCGTGCCGCTGCGCCTGGTCGAGCCGGGCCCCGTACGCCTCGAGCAGCGCGGCGTCGTCCGGCGACCCGGCCAGCTCGCGGGTGAGCCGGTCGAGCTCGGCCAGGTCCGTGCGCGCCTCGCGCAGGGCGTCGTCGAGCACGTCGGCGAGCGTGTCGCCGGCCGCGAACGGCAGCTCCTGGTGCAGGAAGCCCAGGTCGGCGGGCCGGACGACGGTGCCGGAGTCGGGTTCGTCCACGCCGGCCAGCAGGCGCAGCAACGTGGACTTGCCCGCGCCGTTCTCGCCGATGAGCCCGATCCGGCGGCCGGGGGCGGCGGTGAGCGAGAGGCCGTCGAGCACGCGCCGCGTGCCCAGCGTCCGGACGAGATCGTGGGCCAGCAGCGCGTCGCCGGCCGGCGGGCAGGGGTTGGAGACCATGTGAACCTCGGAGGAGGACGCGGGCGCGCCGAAGCCGCCCGGTGAAGGGGACAAGGTTTCGGGGAACGACGAAAAGGCCCACGTCGGCGGCGCTCACGCGCTCACGCCGGGGCCGATCACCCTCCGGTGTCACCCGGAGATGTCGTCGTCACCTGCCATGTCCGGTCTCCTGACCGTAGATCACAAACGTTCCCACCGTAGCCTACGCGGTCCACCCCGCGGGCAGGCCCGGACGCCCGGGGTGACCGCCGCGCGGCAGGCGGCGTCGAGCCCGGCCGGCGAGACGGCGGTCGCGCCGTCCAGCCAGGCCCGTATCAGCCCCATGAACGCCCCACCACGCCGCCGCTACGGCCTGAGCACGATCTTGCCGTGGGTGTGCCGCCGTTCCAGCTCGCCGAACGCGTCCCTGACCCGCTCCAGCGGGTACACGCGGGCGATCGGCACGTCCAGCTGCCCCCGCGCGGCGAGCCGGGCCAGCTCCCCCACCACGACCGCGCACGCGGCCGCCCCTTCCCCGTACGTCCGCGCGCCGACCCTGGCCGCGCCCGCCCAGTCGCAGATCGTGTCGATCCGCTCGGGCCGCACGCCCAGCTCGACCGCCAGATCGACGTAGCCGTCCCCGTAGGTGTCGACGAACGCGTGCACCTTCCCGCCGGAGGCCGACCGGATGCGCTCGGCCACGCCCTCCCCGTACGCGACCGGCACGACGCCGTGCCCGGTCAACCAGGCGTGGTTGGCCTCGCTCGCCAGCCCGATCACCGTCGCGCCCCGCCGCCGCGCGAGCTGCACGGCGAGGGACCCGACGCCGCCCGCCGCCCCGGACACCACCACCGTCTCCCCCGGCCCCGGATCGACCGCGAACACCGTGGCGTACGCCGTCGTGCCGCCCACGTACAACGACCCGGCCACCTCCCAGGGCAGCCCCGCGGGCCGCAGGGTCAGCGCCACGTCGTCGGCCACGACGAACTCCGCGTGGCTCGCCCTGCGATGGGTGAAGCCGAGCACCTCGTCGCCCACCGCGAACCCGCGCACCTCCGGACCGGCCGCCACCACCACACCGGCCAGATCGCTGCCCTGCCCGGACGGGAACGTCGCCGGCCAGCGTCCGTGCCGCGCCCCCTGGCGGATCATCGTCTCGCCCGGCTGGATCCCGGCCGCCCGCACCTCGACCAGCACCTGACCGGGGCCCGGCGCCGGACGCTCGACCTCCTCCACCCGCAGGACGTCGATCCCGCCGTACTCGTGGAACCGCACGGCCTTCATCGCGTGATCACCCTCCTCGTCCGGACCGGCCCTCGCACGGCCGCAGCCCACCCTGCCCCTCGCGCGCCTGCGGCGGAACGGACCACTCTTCCCAGGACCGCCGATCCCAGGAACCGGCTTGACTTCAAGCGCACTTGAAGTCGCAGGATCCCGCACATGACCAAGAACCAGACGACAGGCCGTACCGGCGGGGAGACCGACGCGCTCATCGCCCTGCTCGACCTCGCGGACAACCTGCCCGGGACGGCCGAGCTGCGTGCGCGTTCCTACGAGCTGCTCGGCCTCGCCCCGCGGGCGGCGGTGGCCGACGTCGGCTGCGGATCCGGCCGCGCGGTGGCGGAGCTGGCCGGGCTCGGCGCGCGCGCGATCGGGGTCGACCCCGACGAGCGGATGATCGGCGTGGCGGCCGGGCGGTGGCCCGCCGGCGAGTTCCGGGTGGCGGAGGCGTACGCGCTGCCGTTCGCCGACGGCGAGCTGCGCGGCTATCGGGCCGAGAAGGTGTACCACGTCCTGGACGACCCGGCCCGCGCCGTGGCCGAGGCGCGGCGCGTGCTCGCCCCCGGCGGGCGGATCGTGCTGCTCGGGCAGGACTGGGACACCTTCGTCATCGACTCCGGCGACGCCGCGCTCACCCGCCGGATCGTGCACGCCCGCGCCGACCTCGTCAGGTCGCCCCGCGTCGTCCGCCGCAGCCGCGACCTGCTGCTGGACGCCGGCTTCTCCGACGTCACCGTCGAGGTGCACACCAGGGTCTTCACCGACGCGACGATGGTGCCCGTACTGGCCGACCTCGCGGGGAAGGCGTGTTCGGCCGGGGCGGTCGGCGCGGCGGAGGCCGAGGGCTGGCTCGCCGAGCAGCGGGAGCGCGGGCGGGCCGGGCGGCTGTTCCTCGCCCTGCCGCTGTTCGTGACCGCGGCCACGCGTTAGCCCGCCGAGGCCGGGTCAGCGGCGGGGCGGGGCGGGGCGAAGGCGGCGAGCTCGCCGCTCTCGTGCCGTTCGAGCAGGGCCTCGGCGCCGTGCTCCAGGGAGCGGGCCGCGTCCGCCGCGCGCGGGAGCATTGTCGTCTCGTACGCGGCCACGGCCTCGGCCACCGCGGCGGAGCCGGCCAGCGCGAGGGCGAGCTCGCAGGCGTCGAGCATGGCCAGGTTGGCGCCGACGCCGAGCGGCGGCATGAGGTGGGCGGCGTCGCCGAGCAGGGTCACGCTGGACGACCGCGCCCACACGTGCGGGACGGGCAGCGCGAACAGCGGACGGTCGACGTACGGCCCGTCGTTGCCGGTGATCATCCGGAGCAGGTCCGGCGACCAGCCGGAGAACGCGTCGAGCAGCCGGGCGCGGATCCCGGCGGTGTCTCCGGCGCTCAGGCCGCTCGCGGCGATCCACCCGGCGGGCAGGCGCTGGATGACGTAGACCCGGATGTGGTCGCCGCCGTTGCGCTGGGCGAACAGGGCGCGGTCGCCGTCGGCCGCGGTGGCGCCGCCCTGGCCGACGAGCGCGGCGAGGCCGGGGTGGGCGTTCTCGACGTCGTGGAACCACGCCTCCAGGAAGGTGACCCCGGTGTAGCGCGGCGCCGCGGGCGAGACCGCCGGCCGAACCCGGGAGAACGCGCCGTCGGCCCCGACGACCAGGTCCGCCTCGACGGACGTGCCGTCGCGGAAGTGCACCCGCCGCGGGCCGCCGGGCGGGCCGGTGACCTTCTCGACGGCCGCGCCCCACCGCACGGTCCCGGGCTCCAGCGAGCCGAGCAGCAGGTCGCGCAGCACGCCCCGGTCGATCTCCGGCTTGAAGAGCTCGCCTGCGGCCGGGACGTGGTGGTCGAGCAGCCGTCCGGACGGGTCGAGCAGCCGCATCTCCTGCCCTTCCGGGCGGGCCAGCCGGAGGAAGTCGTCGAGCAGGCCGGCCTCACGCAGGGCGGCCTGCCCGTCGTCGGCGTGCAGGTCGAGGGTGCCGCCCTGGTCGCGGGCCCGGGGGTGGGCGTCGCGGTCGTGGACGGTCACGGGGATGCCGTGCCGTTGCAGGACGCGGGCGCAGGTGAGCCCGCCGGGGCCTGCTCCGACGACATGGATCCGCGCGGTGGCGGGTGCGGGCGAGCGCATGACTGGACCTCTCGTTCGCGATCAGGGGTGGGTACGGCGAGCGCCGCCGTTCCAGAGAAGCAGAACGAGTACAAAAGTGCAACTGGTCCACTAATTCACTCATGCCACCTTTTGGTAGGGTGGGCGACATGGACACGCCACCCGTCACCGGCCGCCGCGAACGCAAGAAGGCCGCCACCCGCAGAGCCATCGCCGACGCCGCCCTGCGCCTGTTCCTCGAGCACGGCTACGACCGGGTGAGCGTCAGGGACGTCGCCGAGGCGGCCGACGTGTCGACCACCACGCTGTTCAAGCACTTCCCGAGCAAGGAGGCGCTGGTCTTCGACGAGGAGGCCGACCGGGAGGCGGAGCTGGTCGCGGCGGTGCGCGGGCGTCCGGAGGGGCAGAGCGTCGTCGAGGCGCTGCGCGGGCACGTGCTGGCGTCCTGGCCGCAGGTCGCGGCCCATCCGCTGCGGGCCGGGTTCACCGAGCTGGTGGAGTCCACGCCGGCGCTGCTGGCGTACTACGAACGGATGTGGACCCGGCACACCGCCGCCCTCGGCGCGGCCATCGCCGAGGACGCGGGCGTGGCCCCCGACGACGTCGCCTGCCACGCGCTCGCCCGGTTCGTCCTGGAGACGCCGGCGCTCACGCGGGGGCGGCCGGATCTTCGCGGGGCCGTCGAGCAGGTCTTCGACCTCCTCATGCACGGCTGGCGCCCGCCGCGCTAGCGGCCGGCGCCGGCCCGCGCCCTCAGACGGTCCTGGACGACCGACCGCCGTCGATCCCCCACGAGACGATCCGGACGGGGGTGATCACGATGACCTCCCGCGAGAAGTACGGCACCGGCGGCTCGTGGTCGGCCAGGGCCACCGCCGTGCCCCGGATCTCGATGCCGCGCACCACCCACGGGTCGGCCGAGGCCAGGTCGTCCACGACGAGGGCGACCGTGCTGCCCCCCTGGACGTTCCTGAACTTCTTGGAGGCGCCCATCGCGTGCCCGCCGATGGTGATCGTGCCCGTGGCGGCGTCCACGAAGAAGCCCACGGGGTTGTTCTGCACGTCGCCGGAGGGGGAGACGGTGGCCAGCCGGCCGAGGTGCTGCCCGGCCAGGTAGTCGAGCTCTGCCTGCGTGAAGGTCATGCGGGGAGTATGCAACCTTGACACCGGCGTCACCCCAAATCCACCCATTCCATCAGTTCGGGTCCCGGATGATGTGCCAGCATTCGGCCATGAGCGACGACGACCTGATCGAGTTACGGCGCGAGCTCCACCGCCACCCCGAGCCGGCCGGCCAGGAGCGGCGTACCGCGGCCCTGGTGGCGCAGGCGCTGCGGGAGGCGGGCCTGGAGGTCCGGACCGGCGTCGGCGGCCACGGCGTGGTGGCGGTCCTGGACGCCGTCCCGCCGCGCGAGGTGTACGCCCTGCACTGCGCGTTCAACGGGGAGGATTTCGGGCTGTTCCTGGAGCGGGCGCCGGGGCGATGTTCTTCTTCGGCGTGGGCGAGCGGGGCGTGCCGCACGCCCCGGACTTCGTGGCGGACGAGCGCGCGATCGCCCTCGGCGTCGAGGCGATGGCCGGGTTCCTGCGCGCCCGCGGCGAGGCGCTCTGACGTTCCCCGGCCCGGCGGATCGGGTGCGCGCCGGGCCGGGAGAGGAGCCGGGGACGGGCCGGTCAGCGGCGGGACAGCCGCAGCGGGAAGGTGCCCGCGCCGACGCCGCCGAGGGTGGTGGTGTAGGCCGCGAGGTACCGGTCCAGGTACGGCGAGCGGTCACCCTGGGTGGGCACGTCGTGCCGCGTGGACAGCAGGTCCAGGCTCAGCCGCGCGCCGGAGACCTTGATCGTGTTGCCCGAGGGCACGTCCAGCCAGCCGTTGGACTCGATGGTGCCGATCTGGACGCCCAGGCGGTGGCCCGGCTCGAAGGTCCAGTCGGCCGACTTCAGGTCGAACGCGATCGGGCCGCCGCGCTCCAGCAGGGCGACGTTCTCGTCGAACATCGTCGCCCGGCCGTCGGGGGCGACGTCCCACAGGCGGACCATGACGTTGCCGTTGGTGCTCGCGTCGAGCCTGATCCGCGGCGTGCCGGTGAGCCTGAGCTTCTCGGCGGCGGGCGTGGACCAGGTCCAGTAGCTGCCCGCGGCGGCCGCGCTCTGCCTGGCCGAGCTCTTCTCGGCGGTGGAGAGCGGTTCGAGCGGCGGCGCGTGCTCCATGTCCCAGCGGCCGGAGGGGGGCGTGGTCGCCGTCGCCGCGGCGCCGCCGCCGTCGTCCAGGTACGCGCCGGCCGACAGCCGGGCCTCGTACGACGTCGTGACCACCGGCCAGGTCGGCTGCGCGCGCCACACGCCGAGGCTGTCCTCGATCGCGTACGCCGGGTCGCCCACCGAGGGACGCACGCCGCGCAGGTACTGGTCGTAGAACCGCAGCACCTCGTCGAACCAGCCGGCCCGTCCCTGCAGCAGCCGGCCCTGGGCGTCGCGGTCGTTGCCGCGCACGTGCTCCCACTGGCCGAGCCAGCCGCGCTCGCGCCCGCGGTGGTTGTCCAGGTAGACCTCCATGTCCTCGGGCTTGGTGTTGGGCTCGATGAAGCCCTGGGTGACCAGCAGCGGCGTGCTGGTGCCGGCCGCCCGGTCGGCCAGGTTGCGCGCCCGCCAGTACGCCGAGCGCAGGTCGGGATTGTTGTTGTTGGTGATGTTGTCGGTCAGGCAGGCGGGATGGGCGGTCTCGTACTGGGCGTTCGCCTTGTACCGGTCGCTGTCCCCGGCCATCGGCGCCATCGTCGCGATCGAGTTGTACGCCTCCGGCGTGCCCGTGACGTTGGGCCGCGGGACCTTGTTGCTGAACAGGTAGTTGTACATGTTCCAGACCGGTTCCTGGGCGACGACCGCCTTCAGGCTCGGCAGCCTGAGGTTGTTGCCGACCAGGCCGGTGACCGCGTCGTACGACTTGCCGTACATGCCGACCTTGCCGGTCGACCAGGGCTGGGCCGCCGACCACTCGACGGCGGCCCGCACGTCGGCCTGCTCGCCCGGCCCGACCCAGTCGAGGCAGCCGGTGCTGCCGCCGAAGCCGCGCAGGTCGACCATCACGAAGGTGTAGCCGCGGGCCATCAGTCCGGCGCCGTCGACGAAGTCCCGGAACCGTGCCGACGGCCCGACCTGGTCCCATCCCTCCGGGCCGGTCTGCCCGGCGTGGGCGAAGTAGGGGCCGACCGAGACGATGACCGGCGTCCGCGCGCCGGCCGGCAGGTGCGCCGGGCGCAGCACGTCGGCGTGGAGCTCGACGCCGCTGCCGTCGGCGGAGGGGAAGTACGCCTCCGTCCAGGCGGCGCCCGCGGGGACCCGGGGGTTCTCCTCGTGCGTCACCCCCGGCGCCGTGGTCCGGGCCGAGGCGGGCGGGCCGCCGGTGGCGAGGGTGGTGATCGTGACCAGGACGCCGGCCGCCACAGTGGCCGTCGCCTTCCCGCGGATGTTCATCGACTCTCCCCGTGCATAGATGTGCCGGCGGCGTCCGAACGAGCGTGCATCACTCATATGCCAGCGGGCACGCCCAGGCAAGCCCCGCCACACCCGTCCGGGAAGTCAGCGGGGGAAGCGGCGGGTCAGGCGCATGCGGATGTCGTGCTCGGCCCACAGCACGAAGCGTTCGACGGGCGTCACCGGATGGTCCTCGACCGGCTCGAAGGCGAACCTCCTGAGCAGCACGGCGAGCACCAGCTCGGCCTCCACCATGGCCAGGCTCGCGCCCTCGCAGCCGCGCGGCCCGAGGCCGAAGGGAAGGTAGGCGTAGCGGTGGCGGGCGGCCTGCTCCTCGGGGGTGAACCGGGCGGGCCGGAACGCGTGCGGGTCCGGCCAGTGGCGGGGGTCGAGGTGGACGGCCCAGAAGGGGTAGAAGATCGTGGTGCCCGCCGGGACGTGGTGGCCGCCGAGGGTGAGGTCCTCGGTGGTCTCGCGGGCGCCGTACGGGCCGGGCGGGTAGAGCCGCATCGACTCCTTGAGCGCCATCTCCAGGTACGGCAGGCGCCGCAGGTCGGCGTACTCGGGGGCGGCCCGGTCGCCCAGCACGTCGTCCAGCTCCGCTGCCACCCGCGCGGCCGGGCCGGGGTGGCGCGCGAGCAGGTGCAGGGTCCAGGAGACGGCCACGCCGGTGGTGTGGTGGGCGGCGAGCATGATCATGAGCACGGTGTCCCTGATCCGGGCGGGCGACATGTCCGCCTCGGCCAGGGCGGTGACCAGCTCGCTGCCGCCGCGGGCCAGCACCCCGTCCACGACCTCGCGCAGGTACGCCAGTGCCCGGTCGCCGCGCGCGAGGTCGTCGTCGCGCTCGTACAGGCGGCCCAGGTGGACGGTCAGCACGGTCTCGAACGCGCTCACCACCCGCGCCGGGTCGGCGAGGCCGCCGCCCAGGGCGTACTGGGCGATCATGCGCAAGGACAGCTCGCTCAGGTCCTGCTGGAGCGCCACCGGGCCGTCGGCGGCGCGGCGCTCCCAGCGGTCGGCCAGCTCGGTGGCCAGGGTGACGAAGCCGGCGAAGTGCGCCTCGTGCGAGCGGCGGCCGGCGAGCACCGAGAGCAGGACCCGGCGGAAGGGGCCGTGCTCGTCGGCGGGGAGCGTCTGCAGGTTGCCGGCCTCGCACAGGGGAGCCAGGAACTCGAAGAGCTTGTCAGGACGTTCGTCGATCGCGGCCGTGGCCTCCAGCAGCACGGGGTCGGCGACCGAGATCGCGGCCGGCGCGCCGGGGAGCTGGAAGCGCACCAGCGGGCCGTACCGCTCGTGCAGCCGGAGCTGGTAGGTGTGCAGGCCGCCGGCGGCCGCGATGGCGCTCAGCCCGCCGTCCGCCGCGGGAGGAGGGCCGGGGATGTCACGCATCCGGCCACCGTCTCGCGTGCGCGCCCGCCCGGCAAGTGCCCCCGGACCGGCGGCGGTCACCTTTCTGCGGTTCAATCCGTCAGCAGGATGAGGACGCCACCTTTAAGAGGAAATATCGCCATGACTCACCATGACCTGCTGGCCGACCGGTTTGAGGGGCATCGTCCCCGTCTGAAGGCGGTCGCCTACCGCATGCTCGGCTCGCTGACCGAGGCCGAGGACGCGGTCCAGGAGGCGTGGCTGCGGCTGGCGCGCTCGGACTCGGGCGACATCGCCGACCTGGGCGCCTGGTTGACCACCGTGGTGAGCCGGGTCTGCCTGGACATCCTGCGCGCCCGCAAGGCCCTGCGGGAGGAGCCGCTGGAGGCGCGGCTGCCGGACCCGGTGGTCGGACGGGCCGAGACCGCCGACCCGGCGCCCGACCCCGAGCAGGAGGTGCTGCTGGCCGACTCGGTGGGCCTGGCGTTGCTGGTCGTGCTGGAGTCGTTGTCGCCGGCCGAGCGGCTGGCGTTCGTGCTGCACGACATGTTCGGCCTGCCGTTCGAGCAGATCGCGCCCATCGTGGAGCGCACGCCGGTGGCGGCCAAGAAGCTGGCCAGCCGGGCGCGTCAGCGGGTGCGCGGCGCGGCCCCGACCCCCGATCCCGACCTCGCCGCTCAGCGCCGGGTGGTGGAGGCGTTCCTGGCCGCGGCCCGCGAGGGCGACTTCGACGCGCTGCTGGCCGTCCTCGATCCGGACGTGGTGCTGCGCGCCGACCGCGGCCTGCTCACCGGCGGCATGAAGGTGGTCCGCGGCGCCGCGGACGTGGCCGGGCAGGCCACCGCCTTCCGCCGCTCGCCCATCGGCGCGGTCGCCCGCCCGGCGCTCGTCAACGGTCTGGCAGGCCTGGTCAACACCGTCGAAGGCAGGCTGTACTCGGTCATGAGCTTCACCGTCAGCGACGGCCGGATCGTCACGATCGACATCCTGGCCGACCCCGACCGGCTGGCCGCGCTCGACCTCACGCCCATGGAGCTCTGATCGCCGGGCGGTGATTGACGAAGGTCGTCGCGGTGCTGGACGATCGGTCGCGCGGGGTCGTCCACGGCCGCCACCTACGAAGGGTTCCCTGATGACGCTCGCCTCCCGGCTCGGCCACGCCCCCGACGACCGGCTGCTCATCGTCAACGCCGACGACTACGGCATGAGCCGGTCGGCCAACCTCGGCATCACCTCCCTCCTGCGGGCCGGGGCGATCAGCTCGGCCACGGTGATGACGCCCTGCCCGTGGGCGCCGCAGGCCGTCGCCGCGGCCGCGGGCTTCGACGTCGGGGTGCACCTGACGCTGACCAGCGAGTGGGCGGGCTACCGCTGGGGCCCGGTCACCCGTGACCGGCCCGTCCCCACGCTGGTGGACGAGACCGGCTACTTCTTCCGCGACTGCGCCTCCTTCGAACGGTCCGCCGACCCCGGCGAGGTCCGCGTCGAGATCGTCAACCAGATCCGCAAGGCCGTCGCGCTCGGCCTGGACCCCTCGCACGCCGACAACCACATGGGCAGCCTGTACGGCCTGGCCACCGGCCGCCACTTCCTGGACGTCGTCCTGCCGGTGTGCGCCGAGTTCGGCCTGCCCTTCCGCCTGCCGCGCTCGCTGGCCGGCACCGGCGCGCCGGAGGAGCTGGAGCCCGTGGCGCGGGCCCTGGCCGCGATGGCCGACGAGGCCGGGGTGGTCATCCTCGACCACCTGTGGTCGCTGCCCTTCCAGCAGTCCGACGGCGAGGACTACGACTCGCTCAAGAAGGACATGATCGGGCTGCTGCGCTCGCTGCGACCGGGCGTGACGGAGATCTACATCCATCCCTTCGAGGACACCGACGAGCTGCGCGCCATCATGCCGGGCGCGGCCAAGCGCGGCTGGGAGCTCGCCCTGTTCACCGACCCCGACGTCCGGGAGGCCCTGGACGCCGAGGACGTCAAGCTGATCGGCTGGCTGGACCTGCGGGCCGCGCAACGCGGGGAACGCCCGTGACCTCGGGCGAGTCCCGGTCCGCCGGGTGAGCCGCTATCCGGGGGCGGTGGGCACCAGGTAGCGGCGTTTGCGCTCGGTGAGGTCGAGGAGCCGGCCGCCGTTGGCCTCGATGACCCGCCGGGAGGCGGCGTTCGGGCGGTCGCACATGACCAGGGCGGGGTCGACGCCCAGCCGCCGCGCGATCGGCAGCGCCGCGGCCAGCATCGCCGTCGCGTGGCCCAGGCGGCGGGCCCCCGGGCGCACGTCGTAGCCGATGTGGCCGCCGAACCGTTCCAGCTCCGGGGTGAGCCGGTGGCGGACGGCCAGCCTGCCGAGGAACCGGTCGCCGTCGGCCCACCACAGCGTGGTCATCGGCACGAACCCCGCGCGCACGCCCGCCTGGGTGCGCTCGCCCAGCACCCGCCGGACGTAGGCCGCGAAGGCCGCCGGATCGGTCAGCGCCCCGGGATCGACGTCCTGGACGAACCACGGGACGGGGAAGTCACGGTCGGCCCGGAACTCGGCCACCGCCGCCAGGAACGACGTCCGCAACCCGGGCGTGGGATCGACGAGAGCCGGCATGCCGACCATCATGCCCGACGGCCGGTCAGGACGGACGGGGCGTGCTGGCGGTGGCGCGGTCGAAGAGGTCGGCCAGCTCGGCGGCGCAGTGGTCGGGGTCGAGGCCGCCGGCGACCCGGTCGGCCACCGCGTCGATGCCGGCGCGCAGGGACGTTGCCATCAGGACGCTGTCGAACGGCCGGAACGCGCCGCTGCGCTGGCCGTCCTCGAACAGGGCGACCAGCCTGGCGATGGCGGCGTCCCGCTCGTCGCCCCCCACGGGCGCGCGGTTGAACGCGATCTGCTGGACCGCGCGCACGTGGGCCGGATGGGCCGCGATGAAGGCGATGTTCGCCCTGATGAACGCCTCCAGCTGGGCGCGGGCGCCGGAAGCGGCCTCGATCACCGGCCGCATGAAGGCGGCCGCGTCGGAGACGACCTGCCGGACGACGGCCTCGAAGAGCTGCTCCTTGGTGGAGAAGTGGTAGGAGATCAGCCTCTTGCTGCTGAGCCCGGCATGGTGACAGATGGCCTCGAACGTGGTCTCCGCGTAACCCCGCTCGGCGAGCACGGCGATCGCGGCCGAGGCGATCTGGGCCTTGCGGGCCTCGGTGGCCGCCTGACGGGTTCCGGAGCTCTCCATGTCAGCCCAGCTTGCCACGCTTCGGGAACGCCGCACGCACGGCACGGCGGTTGACGACGACCGCGACGGCGGCGACCAGGACGCCGACCACGGCCTGCTCGGCCTTCATCCACAGCGGGTAGCCGCTGTCCGGCGCGAGGAGGATGAGCACGACGCCGATGGGCGCGGCGACGGAGACGAAGCGGATGCGCACGTAGGCGGCCCGGCTGCCCCGGGCGGCCTGCCCGGCGAGGGAGACGAGCCAGGCGGAGGCGGCGGCGACCGCGGCGGCGCGCAGCCACACCACCCAGTTGCCGCCGACGACGGCGGCCACGCCGAGCGTGGCGATCGACAGAAGCAGCACGGCGGCGAAGAGGATCCGGACGAGCCGCCAGACCTGGTTGTTATCCATAAGAATAAATTTATACGCCTGGATAACAAAGTGCGAGAGAAAATCCGTCGCCGCCGTCCCGGCAGGGCGGCCACGATCGATCATGACCGTGACACGAGAGGTACTCACCTACTACGCACAGGATCTGGAGCACGACCGGCTCCGCGAGGGGCGCGGCCGCCTGGAGTTCTGGCGCACCCAGGACGTGCTCCGCCGCACGCTGCCACCGGCCCCCGCCCGGGTCCTCGACGTGGGCGGCGGCACCGGCGTACACGCCGAATGGCTGCTGGCCGACGGCTACGAGGTGGAATTGCTGGGCCCCGTGCCGCTGCACGTGGAACGGGCGGCGAGGGTGCCGGGGCTGCGCGCCCGGGTCGGTGACGCACGGCGGCTGCCCGTGCCGGACGGCGGCGCGGACGCCGTCCTGCTGCTGGGCCCGCTCTACCACCTCGCCGACCGGGCCGACCGGCTGCGGGTCCTGAGCGAGGCCCGGCGCGCCGTACGGCCCGGCGGGCTGGTGGCCGCGGCCACCATCAACCGGTACGCGGCCGTGCTCGACACCGTCAACCTCGGCACCTACCTGGAGGAACGGCAGCGGGAGGCGGCCCATGCCGCCGCGGCGGACGGCGTCATGCTCTCCCCCAGGCGCGGCTTCACCGCCTACTTCCACCGCCCGGACGAGGTGGCCGCCGAGTTCGCCGACGCCGGGCTGCCCGGCACCGCCCACTACGGCCTGGAGGGCACCTTCTGGCTGCACGGCGACGTCAACGACTGGCTCGACGACCCGGACCGCCGGGCCCTGCTCCTGGACGCACAGCGCTCGATGGAGTCGGAGCCCTCGCTCCTGGGCGCCAGCGGACACCTGCTGACCGCCGCCCACCGGCCCGGCTGAGTTTCCTTACCCGCCCTTGATCTCCGAAGGCACGGAGGAAGGGTGATCGACTTCTGTCTGGACACCCGGCCCGGCCGGGAGCTCTCGGTCAGGTGAGGCGGTCGAGCAGGTCGTCGAGCGTGTCGGCCAGGGCCTGCGACCTGGCCGGGGTGAACCAGGTGGTGCGGACGCGTTCGTTGCTGCCGTTCGGGGTCTCGTGGTCGGCCGCGAGCCGCGCCAGCGAACGGCTCTCGTCGCCCAGGGCCCGCCCGAGCCCCTGGAACAGGCCGCGGACGTAGCCCTCCGCCACCTCGGGCGGCACACCGTGCCCGGCGGCCCACGTGCTGAGCGTGGCCAGGTAGGACAGGTGGGTGGTGAGCGTGGCGGTCAGCGCGGAGAAGACGTTGAAGGCCGCCTCGTCCTCGGCCACGAGCACGCCGCCCAGCCGTCCGAACAGGGCGTCCGTCACCGGGTGGGCGGGCCAGGTCACCGTGACGGAGTCGCGGTCGCGGACGGCGGGCAGGGGGATGGCGCGTACCAGGGTGGCGCCGGTGTCCAGGAGCTTGCGCAGCTCGTCGACGGCCACGCCGGCCATCACGTTGACCACGATCGTGTCGTCGGCCACGCGCAGGCCGGCCAGCGCGTCGTGCCGGTCCGGCGGGCGTACGGCGATGACGACCAGCTCGGCGCGGTCCACCACCTCCTGGTTGGAGGCGCACACGTGCACGTCCTCGTAGCGCTGCGACAGCTCCGCCGCCGCGCGCGCACCCCGCGGGGAGAGGAACACCTCGGGACGCTCGCCGGGGCCCTCGCACAGGCCCGTCACGATGGCCCGGCCGATCTCGCCCACCCCGATGACCCCGATCCGCTTCACCGTGTCTTCCTCCCGATCCGTGGTCGTCCGTACTACAGCAGTCTGTACCGTCGCTTCGGTTGCTGGCGGGATTCAGCGCGGAGGTCGGCGTCCCTAGCGTTGTCCTCATGAGCGATCCGTACAGAATTGACACATATGAGCGGCCGGCGCACAGCCCGCGGACCCGGCCGCGGCGACCGGCGTCGCGTGCCCTGCTGTGGGTCCTGGCGGTGGGCGGAGCCTCGGTGAACGTGGCGGCCAACATCGTCACGCGGGGAGATCTGAACCCCCTGGGGCTGTTGTCGGGCGTGGTGGGCGTGGCCGGCATCGCCGGCCTGCTGATCCTGCGCTTCGCCGGAGGCCGGTCGTGAGGCCCGTCATGGAGGCGGTCGTCACGCTGGAGCGGGTGAGCAAGAGCTACGGTGACGTGGTCGCCCTCGACGACGTCTCGCTGGCCTTCCCGCGCGGCCGGTTCGTGGCCGTGATGGGGCCGTCGGGCTCGGGGAAGAGCACCCTCCTGCAGGCCGCCGCGGCCCTGGAGCCGCCGACCTCCGGCGCGATCACCATCTGCGGCGTCGAGGTCACCCGCATGTCGGAGACCCGGCGCACGGAGTGGCGCAGGAAGCACCTGGGCTACGTGTTCCAGTCCTACAACCTGCTGCCCACCGTGACCGTCGAGGACAACATCACCTTGCCGTTGCGGATGGCCGGCGTGCGCCCGGACCGGGCCTGGCTCGGCGAGCTGGTCGACCGGATGGGCCTGCGCGACCGCATGCGGCACCTGCCCACGGAGCTGTCGGGCGGCCAGCAGCAGCGGGCGGCGATCATCCGGGCCCTGGCCGCGCGCCCGGACGTGGTGTTCGCCGACGAGCCCACCGGGGCCCTCGACCTGCGCAGCGCCGCCCACGTGCTGGACCTGCTGCGCGAGCTGGTCGACGACCTGGGCCAGACCGTCGTCATGGTCACCCACGACCCGGCCGCCGCGGCCCGCGCGCACGACACCGTGGTCATGGCCGACGGGCGGGTCCTCGACGTCCTGCCCGCCCCGACCGCCGAGGACCTGGCCGTACGGCTGGCGCGGCTGAGCGAGGAGCGGGTCGCATGATCAGGCTCGCGCTGGCGCTCGCCAAGGCGGGCGGGCTGGTCGTGGTGTTCGCGGCGGTGCTGGGCGGGATGGCGCTGGTGACCGGGACCGGGGTGCTGGTGGACTCGGCCTTCCGCGCGCAGCCGCCCCTGCGGCTGTCGGGCGCGGACGTGGTCGTCTCGGCGCGGCAGACGATCCCGATCAAGGAGGAACCGGACATCGCCTTGCCGGAACGCGCCAGGATCCCCGGCTCGCTGGTCGCCGCGGCGTCCGGGGTGCCCGGCGTCGCGGCCGTGGCCGGTGACGTCGCCTTCCCCGCCGCCGTCGGGTCCGGGACGGCCGGGCGGACCGCCGACCCCGCCACCGCCGGGCACGGGTGGTCGTCCCTCGCGCTGAGCGGCCGGATCACCGCCGGGCGGGCGCCGCGCGCCGCCGACGAGATCGCGGTGAGCGGCGCTCGGGTCGGCGACCGGCTGCGGCTGACGGCGGCCGGCACGCCGGGCACCTACCGGGTGAGCGCCGTGGTGGACGCCCCGGGCGTGTACTTCCCCGACGCCGTCGCCACCGCCCTGGCCGCCCGGACGGCGGGCCGGGCGCGGACGGTGGACCTCGTCGCGGTCCGCGCGGCGCCCGGCGTCTCCCCCGAGACGCTGGCCGCCCGGCTGAAGGACCGCCTGGGCGACGGCTACGCGTACGCCACGGGCCGGGACAGGGCCGACGCGGAGTCGCCGGGCGCGGCGGCCGGTCGCGGGCTGCTGCTGGTCCTGCCCTCCTCGATCGGCGGGATCAGCCTGCTGGTGGTCGGGTTCGTGGTGGGTGGCGGCCTGGCGCTGTCGGTCAACCGGCAGCGCCGTGACCTCGCCCTGCTGCGCGCGGCCGGCGCGACCCCGCGCCAGGTGCGCAGGCTGGTGGCCGTCCAGGCCGCGGCGGCGGCGCTGCCGGCGGTGCCGTTCGGGGCCGCGCTCGGCTACTTCCTGGCCGCCCGCTTCGGCGAGCTGCTGGCCGGGATCGGGCTGGTGCGCGCGGACCAGCCGCTGGTGTACGGGCCGCTGCCGGCCGTGGCCGCGGCGCTGCTGCTGCTCGGCGTCACGCGGGTGGCCGCGTGGGCGGGGTCGTTGCGGGTCTCGCGCATGCCGGTAGTCTCGGGGCTTCCCGAGCCGCGCATGCCGTCGCCGGGGCGGACCCGGGCGGGGCTGCTGCTCATGCTCGCCGCGCTGGCGCTGTCCGTGACGCCGCTGTTCATGCGGAGCGAAGCGGGCATGATCGGTCCGGGCATCGCGTCTATCGTCGCGGTGATCGGCCTGGCGCTGGCCGGTCCGCGCCTGGTGCAGGGGGCGGCCAGGGCGGTGGCCGGATCGCGGCTCATGACGCGGCTGCCCGGCCCGCTGTGGCTGGCGGTGCACAACTCCCACGGGTACGCGCTGCGGACCGCCGGAGCCGTGGCCGCCCTCGGCATGGTCGTCACGCTCGGCCTCAGCGTGGTGCTCACCCAGACCACGATGGCCAAGGCACGCGCCGACGAGGTCGCCCTGGGCCTGCGCGGCCTCGTCACGATCAGCGCTCCCGACCTCGGCGGCGTCCCGCGCGACCTGCTGGCCGACGTGCGGTCGCGCACGAAGGCGGCGGGCATGGCGATGACCACCGTGGTGACCGAGCCGATGCTGACCGGCGACAGCCCCGGCCTGATGGCCATGCCCGCCATGGCGCTCGGCCCGGACGCCGAGGGCCTGGTCGACCTGGACCTCGCCGACGGCAGCCTGTCCGGGCTCAAGGGCGCGGCCGTCGCCGTGGAAGAGGGCGCGGGCCGGGTCGGCCAGAGCATGGGCGTGATCATGGGCGACGGCGCGCGGGTGCGGGCGCGGGTGGCCGCCACCTACCGGCGCGGCCTCGGGTTCGGCCCGATCGTGGTCTCCCGCGACCTGGCCGCCGCGCACACGACGACCGGCCTGGACAGCGCGGTGCTGGCCCGTCCGGCCGACTTCGGCGACCTCGCGCGCCGCCCCGGGCTGCGCATCGACAACCACGCCACCGGACCGCAGGCCGCCATGGCCTCGGCCCAGACGCTGGTGAACGTGGCCGTGCTCGCCGTGCTGCTGGGCTACGTGCTGGTGGCGGTCGCCAACCGGCTGGTGGCGACGACGACCGCGCGCCGGGAGGAGTTCGCCGGGCTGCGCGCGATCGGCCTGACCCGGCCTCAGCTCAGGCGCGTGGTGCGGTGGGAGGCGCTGCTCGTGGGCGCCGGGGCGTCGGTGTCGGGGCTGGTGCTGTCGGCGGTGCCGCTGGTGCTGCTGAGCGTGGGTTTCCTGGCCCGCCCGCTGCCGGCCGGGCCGTTGTGGCTGGTACCGGCCTCTATCCTGGCAGTGATGACGATTGTGTCCCTCGCCATGGAGCTACCCGCCCGGAAGATCATGACGTGACGTGAAAGCTCTGTGGCGGTTCGTTCGGTATCACCTGTTCGTGTTCGCGTCGGCCCTGGCGGCGATGGTCTGGCTGTCGGTGCTCGTCGCGGGCGTCGTGCTCGTCCCGGTGGGCGGGGCGGGGCTCGTGCTGGTGCCGCGGATGATGGCGGTGCTCCACCGGTGGACCGAGTGGCAGCGCGTCAAGGCCGGCGCGGTGCTGGAGGTCGACGTGCCGGCGCGCCCGGCGCCGCCCGCCCAGGCCGGGGTGCGCGACCAGTGGCGGCAGCTCCTCATGAGCACGCGGCCCAGGCGCGACCTGCGCTGGACGGCGCTGCACGTCGTCGTGGGCCTGCCCGCCGCGCTGGCCGCGCTCGGGGTGGCCGGGCTGCTGGTGAACCCCGTGCTGGAGGCCCCGCTGTGGTGGCTGTTCCCCGCCGACGAGCCGCTGCGGCTGCTGGTGGCCTTCCCGGTCACCGGGTGGCAGCAGGCGATCGGCATGGGCGTCGCGCAGGTCGTCCTGGCCGCGCCGCTGGCCTGGTGGGCGCTGCCGAGGCTGGCCCGGCTGCACGCCCGCGCCTGCCTGGCCGCGCTCGCCCCCTCGGAGGCCGACCGGCTGGCCGAGCGGGTCGGCGAGCTGACCGAGAGCAGGTCCAACGTCCTCGACGCGCACGCGGCCGAGCTGCGCCGCATCGAGCGCGACCTGCACGACGGCACCCAGGCACGGCTGGTCGCCATCGCGATGCGGCTGGCCATGGCCCGCGAGGCGCTCGACGACGACGGCGGGCCCGTCGGCCGACTGCTGAAGGACGCGCACGAGGGCACCGAGGAGGCGATGACCGAGTTGCGGCAGGTGATCCGGACGATGTACCCGCCCGTCCTGGCCGACAGGGGGCTGGCCGGCGCGGTGGCCGCCGTGACGGCGAAGGCCGGCCTGCCCGTCGAGACGGACGTGAGCGGCCTCGGCGCCGTGCCCGCCGCGGTCGAGACGGCGGCCTACTTCATCGTGGCCGAGGCGGTCACGAACGCCACCAAGCACAGCGGCGCCGACCACGTCACCGTACGGCTGGCGTCCGGACGCGTGCTGCGCATCGAGGTCTGCGACGACGGCAAGGGCGGCGTGGACGAGAACCGCGGCACCGGCGTCACCGGCATCCGCAGGAGGGCCGCCGCGCTCGACGGTACCTTGTCCATCGACAGCCCTCCCGGAGGGCCCACCCGTCTCGTCGTGGAGCTGCCGTGCGCGTCGTGATCGCCGAGGACAACGTCCTGCTGTCCACGGGGCTGGAAATGCTCCTGACCAGCAAGGACATCGAGGTGGCCGCGGTCGTGCCGGACGCCGGCGGCCTGCTGGACGCCGTCACCGAGCACCGGCCCGACCTGGTGATCGCCGACGTGCGGCTGCCGCCGTCGTTCCGGGACGAGGGCATCAGGGCCGCCGTCGCCCTCCGGCGCGCCGACCCCGCCCTGCCCATCCTGGTCCTGTCCCAGTACGTCGAGCGCATCTACGCCCGCGAGCTGCTGGCGCACGGCTCCGGCGGCGTCGGCTACCTGCTGAAGGACCGGGTCAGCCGGGTGAGCCAGTTCGTCGAGGACGTCCGCCGGGTCGCCGCGGGCGGCACGGTCATGGACCCCGAGGTCATCGCCCAGCTCATGGTCGGGCGGGGCCACGGCCTGGACAGCCTCACCGGCCGGGAGCGGGAGGTGTTGTCCTGGATGGCCCAGGGCCTGAGCAACACCGAGATCGGCGAGCGGCTGACGATCACCGACAACGCGGTGCACAAGCACATCGGCAGCATCTTCGCCAAGCTCGGCCTGGCCGTCTCGGACGGCGGCCACCGCCGGGTGCTGGCCGTGCTCACCTTCCTCGACGACCAGTGACCCGCCTCCCCTGTGCTCCGGCAGGTGCGGCAGCTCCCCCGACATGCCGGTGAAGCGGATCAGGCCCTCGTCCCGCAGGGCCCGCATCCCGGCGGCGGTCTCCTCGGCCTCGTTCAGCACGGCGCGGGCCGCGTCGTCGGACATCGGCGGGCCCCAGGCGCGCGGGCCGCGCAGCTCCATGGCTCCGTGGCCGAGGCGGCTCACGCGCAGGCCGGTGCGGCCGAGGGTGGTGGTGGATCATGTCAGTGCTTCGCGTAGTGGCCGGCGACGGCGGCGAAGGCGGCCTTGGGGTCCCAGGTCAGGCCGGGGTAGGCGGTGCCGGAGCGGTCCTCGTGGACCTTGACGATGCCGTAGCTGGCCAGGTCCAGGTCGTCGCGAGGGTCGCCGTCGGGGCGGTACGGGTGGTCGCGCAGCGCGAAGGTGAACACGAACGCGCCGTCCACGCCGGCCGAGTCGAAGATCTCCAGCAGCTCGCGCACGTACGCGGCCTGGCCCTCCTCGTCGCGGACGTGCTCGCCGGTCAGCCGGACGGGCTCGCGGGTGCCCGGGGCGTACTCCACGATCTCCAGGCCTAGCGCGCCCCGGTCGCCCGCGCCGCGGTAGGTCGCCGAGCCGAACTCGGTGATCGCGACCGGCCTGCCCTCCGCGACGAGGACGCGCACGCCCTGCTCGAACACGCCCGCGATCTCGGCCGACCGGTAGAGGTCCACGGAAACGAGGTCGAACGGCGTCCAGTCGACGCCTTCGAGCGGTACGGAGGCGTAGGTCACCCGGCCGCCGAACCGCTCGCGCACGACGGCCACCGCCCGCCCGAGGAAGTCGTTGACCCGCGCGCGGACGCCGCCGACCAGCTCGCGCACCCGTTCAGGACGGCTCAGCAGGGCCACCCGCTCGTCGATGTCGTCCCCGGGCAGGAAGCCCTTGCTCATCAGGCACAGCTCGGCGCCGGTGACGAAGACCACCTCGGCGCCGCGCCGCCTGATCCGTTCGGCGCGCTCGGCGCAGTCGGCGAACAGCGCCAGCATCTCGTCCTCGGTGAGCTCCAGCGGATAGGGCGAGAACCAGACCTCCAGCCCGAGGTCGGCGGCGAGAGCGGCGGCGATCTCCAGGCGGTCGGGGTCGCCGCCCATGACGCGGACGGCCGTGCAGTGCAGGTCGTCCCGGATGACGCGCATCTCGCGCGCCACCACGCCGGGGTCGAACCCCGGGTGGCCGATCGTCCCGTTGACGACGAAACCGGTGTCGTAGCTGATGCCTTTGGCTCGCATGGGTGTTCCCTTCATCTTTACGGTACGGACCGTACCTTAGCCCATGTGAGGTACGGTCGGTACCCTCAGACCGAGGAGGGTGGCGATGGCCGAGGCAGGCGGGCGGACACGGCGGCGCGGGGCCGCGCTGGAGGAGGCGATCCTGAGCGCGGCGGCCGACGAGCTCACCGCGTCCGGGTACGCCGGGCTGACCATGGACAAGGTCGCCGCCCGCGCCGGCACCAACAAGAACGCCATCTACCGCCGCTGGCCGGGCCGCCTGGCCCTCGGCGTCGCCGCCTACAAGCGGCTGGCCACGACGGTCTCGCCGCCCGACACCGGCGAGCTGCGCGGCGACGCCCTGGAGCTGCTGCGCCGGGCCAACCGCTACTGGAGCTCGCCGCTCGGCGCGATCCTGCGCGACCTGATGGCCGCCGCCGGCGGCGCCGCCGCGTTCCTGGACCAGCTCCAGGAGCAGTCGGACGACGCGGTGGCCGCGCCCTGGCTGGCCGTCCTCGAACGGGCGGTGGCCCGCGGCGAGGCCGCCCCCGAGTCGCTGCGCCCGAGGGTCGCCACGGTGGCCATCGTGCTGCTGCGCAACGAGTTCGTGGTGCGGGGGGCGCCCAGCGCGCCGGACGACGTCCTGGTGGAGATCGTGGACGAGGTCTTCCTGCCGCTGGTCCGGCGAGGTCAGGACGCCTGAGGAGAGCTCACCAGAGCCGGTCGATCTCCCCGGGGTGGAGCTCGACGCGCGCGTGGTGGAACGACAGCCGGTGCGCCCGGCCCCGGGGTGAGGGGAAGTCGCCCATCGTGACCTTGTCGAACCCGGGCCGATCGCTGGGGAAGGGCGCCTGCGGGGTGCCGCCGACCAGCACCGCGCCGGGGATCGCCGACCAGCCGGCGCTCTCGTAGAAACCCTGGAGCGGCCGGTCGCAGGTGAACAGGGCGACGTCGAAGCCCGCGTCGGCGATGGCCGCGCGCGCGGCGCCCACCAGGCGGCGGCCGTGCCCCCGGCCGCGGGCCGCCTTCCTGGTCACCACGGTGCTCAGGCCCGCGGCGCGGAACCGGTGGCCGGCGTGGGTGAGGGTCTTGGACAGGACGTCCAGGGCGGCCACGACCGTGCCCTCGTCGAGGAGGAGCATGGAGCGGGGGGCGAGGGCGGGGTCGTGCGCGGGGCCGCCGCCGTCGGGCGCGGGGAAGTCGTGGCCGGGCCAGGCCTCCCGTTGCAGGTCGCGCACCTGGGCCAGCAGGTCCGTGGGGACGTCCGCCTCGGGGAACGACCTGATGAGCATGGCTCCCGAGTGTGCCGCGCGACGGCTCCCCGGGCAAACCGGGGCCGGCCGGACGGGTCAGGGCTGGGTGGCCGGCGAGGAGGGGCGGTTGTCCTCGTCCTGGCCGCCGGGCGTGGCCGCCAGGATGTCGGTCAGGACCGTCAGGATGCGTTCGGCGTCGGTGAGCAGGCTGCCGCTCAGGGCCCAGCCGGCCGGGTGGGCGACCTCGCCCCTCTGGATCTCCGTCGTCATCCGGTCGTGGATGCGGCTCGCCTGCGCCTCCGCCCGGCCGAGCAGGGTGCGGGCCCTTCCGTGGTCGGGGTCGCGCCGTACGGTGGCGGTCAGGGCGTCGCCCAGCAGGTCCAGGAGGTCGGCGTAGTCGCGGGCGTAGTCGGGGCTGACGTCGGTCGAGGGCCCGTCGTGGTGTTCCAGGTGGGCCAAGGCGTGCACGATCGTGTGCACGTGCGCGGCCAGCGTGGTCAGCCGGCGCAGGACCTGCTCGTGGTCCTGCGCCACCGTGACCGGGTGGAGGCTCTGCCGCAGGTTGTAGCGGCGGCTCTCGGCGCCGTCGGCCACGGCGGCGGCCGCGTCGGCCAGGTGCTCGTCCAGCCGGACGGCCTGGCGTTCCCAGTCGGGCAGCGCCGAGAGGTTCCACTCGTCCCGTAAGCCCTCGGCGACGGAGGTCAGCAGCGTGGCCGTCTCGCGGGCCAGGCGGCGGACGGCCGCGTCGGGCCGGTCGCGGTACAGCGGCGGCCACAGCACGCTGTTGACCACCGCCCCGCTCAGCGCGCCGATGGCCGTGGCCAGCACGTACGCCAGCAGGTAGCGCTCCTGGGAGCCGGCGGCGAAGGAGAGCAGCAGCACGGCGGTGGTGGCGACGTCGGAGCCGTGGTTGCCCATGCGGTGCCAGCGGGCGGCGACCAGCGCGGGCGGCACGACCAGCACCAGGCTGAGCACGCCCAGGCCGAGCAGGTGCCCGATGCTGCCGGCCAGGATGACCCCGGCGCCCACCGCGGCGACCCGGCGCAGGCCGTTGGTGAGCGTGCGGTACACGGTGGCGTGGACCATGATCACCGCGGTTGCGGGGGCGATCCAGGTGGCGCCGAGCGCCAGCAGCCGGCTGGCCGTCAGCCAGGCCAGCACCGCCGCCAGCGTCGCCTTGGCGATCTGGAGCGCCTGCAGCCGCTGGTACGACCCCGGTTTTGCCAGCCCGGCGGCCTGCCCGCGCACGTACGACAGCTCACGCTTGACGGCCGCGGTCAACCGGCCACTCCAGCCACGCAACATGACGTGACATTTACTCACATTTAGGGCAAGCCGCAAGCATCTCCCCGCCGACAGCCCGGCCCGTGGCGGCATGAGAGGATCACGGGCCATGGAGATCATCGACAGCGGCCGGTTCGAGCCCGCCCCGGACGGTTCCGCCGACTTCGCCGAGCACCTGAGCGTGCCCGCGCTCAGCTTCGGCACGTACTCCATCCCGGCCGGCGCCGTCGACGGCCAGTCGCCGCACGCCGAGGACGAGATCTACGTCGTGACCAGCGGGCGCGCCTCCTTCACCTCGGGCGGCGTCACCATCGAGGTCGGCCCCGGCACCACTCTCTTCGTCCCGGCCCGCGAGGAGCACCGCTTCCACGACGTCACCGAGGACCTGGTGACGCTGGTGTTCTTCGGGCCCGCCTACAGCGGCGTCCCCACGTCCTGACGCACCGCGGCCGACCGGCGCCAGGAGCGGGGGCGCGAACTCGTGGGCCGCGACCGCGCCACGAGCGCGCCGGGCTGACGAGACTGGAGGGCGGGAGCGGCCGGCCGGCCGTTCCGCCGCGTGACCGTCGCATACCGTTGCCGCCCGGCCCTGACGAGATGAGAGCCTTCATGACTGTCACCCCCGCCCAGCTGCGCGACCTCGCGCGCCGTGCCCAGGACCTCGCCGCCGAGGTCCGCTCGCTGTGTGACACCGAGCCCGCCGGATCCCCCGAGGGCGACCAGCTCCGGGCCGCGCGGCACGCCGCCGACTGGCTGGACCGGGGCGGCGAGGACCTGCAACGGGCGGCCGGCGACCTGGCCAGGCTGCGGGCGCAGCGCGAGCAGGTCTGCGGCATGCCGTGGGGCGTCTGCCCCGAGCACGGCAACACCCTGTCCCACCGGGCGAACATCACCGAGTGCCGGGTCTGCCACCGCACCTGGCCGCAGGACCGGGCCGGCCGGCCCTGCCCGGAGCTGGTCCGGTGGAAGGTGACCGACCAGGCCGGGACGGTGACCAGGATGTGCGACGGGCACGTGCTCGGCGCCCGCGCCGTGCTGCGCGGAGCCACCTTCACCCGGCTTGATGCCGAGGGCGCCCAGGCCTGAACCTGCCCGACAGGACGGTCGCGGTGTTGATCACCGAGACGTGGCTGTAGGCCTGCGGGAAGTTGCCGACCTGCCGGTGGTGCACGGTGTCGTACTCCTCCGACAGCAGGCCGACGTCGTTGCGCAGGCCGAGCAGCCGTTCGAACAGCTCGGTGGCCCGGCGCCGGCGGCCGGTCGCAGCCAGGGCGTCGGCCAGCCAGAAGGAGCAGGCCAGGAAGGTGCCCTCGCCGCCGGGCAGGCCGTCGATGTTCTCGTCCTCGGGCCGGTAGCGCAGGACCAGACCGTCGTGGACGAGGTCGCGGGCGACCGCGTCCACGGTGCCGACGACGCGCGGGTCGCCGGGCGGCAGGAAGCCGAGGCGCGGGATGAGCAGCAGGGCCGCGTCCAGGCCGGTCGAGCCGTAGTACTGGGTGAAGGTGTTGCGTTCCGCGTCGTAGCCGTGGGCGCAGACGTCCTGGTGGATGCGTTCGCGCAGGGCGCGCCAGCGGTCGGCGGGGCCGTCGCGGCCGAACGCCTCGACCGCCTGGATCATGCGGTCGGCCGCGACCCAGGCCAGCACCTTGGAGTGCACGAACTGGCGGCGTGGCCCCCTGGTCTCCCACAGCCCGTTGTCGGGCTGGTCCCAGATGCCTTCGAGGTAGTTCATCAGGGCGTTCTGGAGGTCCCAGGCCTCGTCGTCGATGGCCAGACCGGACCGGCGGGCCAGGTGCAGGCAGTCGAGGGTCTCGCCGTAGACGTCGAGCTGGAGCTGGCCGGAGGCGGCGTTGCCGACGCGTACCGGCTCGGACGCCTCGTAGCCCGACAACCAGTCGGCGGTCCATTCGGGGATGCGCCGGCCGCCCTCGACGGTGTACATGATCTGCAGGTCGGCGGGGTGCCCGGCGACGGCCCGCAGCAGCCATTCGCGCCAGGCGCGCGCCTCGGCGTCGTAGCCCGCGGTCATCATGGCCTGGAGGGTGAAGCTGGCGTCGCGCAGCCAGCAGTAGCGGTAGTCCCAGTTGCGCGCGCCGCCCAGCTGCTCGGGCAGCGAGGTGGTGGCGGCGGCGACGAGCCCGCCGGTGGGGGCGTAGGTGAGCGCCTTGAGGGTGAGCAGGCTCGTGCGGACGACTTCGTCGTAGTCCCCCTGGTAGCCGCACCGGCGGGCCCACTCGCGCCACAGCCGTTCGGTGTCGGCCAGGGCCTCGGGCGGGTCGACCGGTTCGGGGCGCGGCAGCCACGACTGCTGCCAGGTCAGCGCGAACGGCACCCGCTGCCCCTCCTCCACCGTGAACGAGGCGGTGGTGCGGTGCCGGTCGGCGTCCGGGCACAGCTCGACGGGGGTGCGCAGCCAGGTGGCGTCGCCGCCGGCGACCGCGGCCAGCACGCCGGGCTCGTAGCGCAGCCAGGGGACGTCGCGGCCGTAGTCGAAGCGCAGCACCAGTTCCATGGTCATCTCGACCCGGCCGCGCACGCCTTCGACGATCCGCACGACGTCGGGGGCCTCGCCCCGGGGCGGCATGAAGTCCACCACCCGGACGCTGCCGCCGGGGCCGTCCCAGGTGGTCTCCAGGATGAGGGTGCCCTGGCGGTAGCCGCGGGAGCCGGCCCGGCCGCCGCCGGCGGGGGCCAGCAGCCAGCGTCCGGCGGACGGGCCGTCGAGCAGCGCGGCGAAGCAGGCGGGCGAGTCGAAGCGGGGCAGGCACAGCCAGTCGATCGAGCCGTCGCGGCCGACGAGCGCGGCGGTGTGCATGTCGCCGATCAGGGCGTAGTCCTCGATCCGCATCGGCGCCCGCTCCTTCCGTCAGGACACGCGGTGGGGTTCGGCGGCGGCGGCGCGCAGCTCCAGCCCGTGGCCGGGGGCGTCGGGCCGGGGGCGGGCCAGGTCGCCGGAGGAGACGGGCTCCTCGAACCAGGTCACGTCGTGCTCGCGCATGCGCGGCCGATGCCCTGCTCGTGGACCCAGTGGGCGAGCTGGGCCGTGGTGGCCTCGTCGTCGTAGGTGGTGAAGCCGCCCGAGCCGTACAGGGGGACCTCGGGCCGGGCCACGCCGGGACGGCCCGCGTTGCGCACCTGCCGGACCATCGCGGCGTGCAGGGCGGGGATGTCGGCGGCGTCCGCGCCGGTCAGGACGCCGGCCAGCAGCTCGGTGACGACCGAGGCGGCGGCGGCCGGGGCGTAGGTCCAGCCGGTGCCGGTGACGCCCGCGGCGGTCAGGGTGACGACGACCATGGTGGTGGACCGCCAGGCCAGTGTGCCGTCGCCTTCCGGCTGGTCGGTGGGGATGCGGTAGGCGGCGGCCCCGGCGTTCTCGATCGTGCTCATGACATCCCTGGCCCTACCCGGTGGCTCCCGGTATGACGCATCGGCCCCCTTCAAGCAACCTGAATTGCCTGTTCCGGGGCGGACGCCTAGGGTGGCTGGAATGTCAGTCAAGGAGCCCGCGGACGCGCTCGCGTCCGTGGTCGCGCTGCGCCGCCTGGCCGACCAGCTGGAGGACGCCGCCGTGGAGCAGGCGATGCGGGCGGGCTGGAGCTGGCCGCAGGTGGCCGAGGCGCTCGGCGTCACCCGCCAGGCGGTCCACAAGAAGCACGCCAGGCGGCTCATCGCGGCCGGGGTCGAGCTGAGGAGGCGGGCATGAGCGGCGCGTTCGACCACTACCTGCACGACGTGCTGCTCCGGGGCCAGGCCGAGGCGCGCGCGGAGAGCTCCCCCACGATCGAGGCCCACCACGTGCTGCTGGCCATGGCGGCGCCGCAGGACACCGCGGCGCGGGCGATCCTGGCCGAGGCCGGGCTCGACCAGGCGGGGGTGCGGGCGGCGTTGCGGCGGGAGTTCGAGCACAGCCTCGCCGCGGCCGGGGTGTCGGTGGCCGCCTTCGACCTGCGTTCGACGCCCGACCCCGAGCGGCGCCCGCAGCTCGGGGCGTCGGTCAAGCTGGCGATCGAGCGGCTGGCCGCCACCCATCGCAAGAAGGACCTGCGGCCGGTCCACGTGCTGCTCGGCGTCCTCCAGGCCGAGGTGGGCACGGTCCCGCGGGCGCTGGCCCTGGCGGGGGTCGACCGCGCCGCGCTGGCCGAGCGCGCCCGCGCCGCCCTGTAGATCCGGCGCGATTCTGTTCCCGGCGGTGTCGATGTGGGTCTCCGCCCTTCGTGTGGAGGGCAGAAGGAGGCATGACGACATGACCGAGACGAAGACACTGGTGACCGGACTGTGCGTGGGCGAGTCGCCGCGCTGGCACGAGGGCAGGCTGTGGTTCTCCCACTGGGGGGCGCAGGAGATCGTCGCCGTCACCCCGGACGGCGAGCGCGAGGTGGTCGCCCGCGGCCCGAAACCCGCCGGGTTCTGCCTCGGCCGGCTGCCCGACGGCCGCCTGCTGGTGACCGGCGACCGCGAGCTGCTGCGCGTGGAGCCGGACGGGACGACGTCCGTCCACGCCGACCTGGGCAGGCTGCCGGCCGGGCCGAACGAGGTCGTCGTGGACGGCCGCGGCCGGATCTACGTGGACTGCGTCGGCTTCGACTTCGGCCGGGCCGACTTCGCGCCCGGCGTGATCGCCCTGGTCGGCCCCGGCGGTGAGGCCCGGGTGGTCGTGCCGCCTGCGTACGGGTGCGCGAGGTCAGGACGGCCGCGGTGACCGTCCCTGGGCTCGTCTGAGCCGGTGGGGGCCCGCGCCGTCAGCCGAAGTCGGCCTGGAACAGGTCGGCGCAGGTCCCCAGGAAGTCGCCCCAGTCGCCGTTCACGTTGGCGACCAGGGTGTGGCTGCCCTGCCGGTCGCCCATCGCGTACGTCATCGACCCCTGGATGTAGCCGCCCCCGCCCCAGAGCGTGACCCCGGACGGGAAACGCTGGGAGTAGACGCCGAGCCCGTACCGGGCGCCGGGCACCCAGCCGGCGCCTTCGGTGGACACGGTGGTGAACATCTCCTCCTGCCGCGCGGGCGGGAGCAGGCGCCCGCCCAGCAGGGCGGCCAGGAAGCGGTGGAGGTCGGCCGTGGTCGAGACCATGCCGCCGGCGGCCCAGGCCCATGACAGGTCGGCGCCGGTCACGTCGTGGCGGCCGGTGTCCTGGCCGGTCTCGTCCTGGCCGGAGTAGTGGCGGGCGTGCGGGTCCCGCAGCCCCTCGCCGGCCGCGGGCAGGTACGTCCCGGTCAGCCCCAGCGGGGCCGCGACGCGGCGGTCGATCTGCTCGGCGAGCGTCGAGCCGGACACCGCCTCGACGATCATCCCGGCGAGGTTGTAGTTGACCTTGGAGTAGACGAACCGCTTCCCCGGCTCCCCGACGGGCGGGGTCTCCTGGCCGGGGATCGCGTCGGGCAGGCCGCTGGTGTGGTTGAGCAGCAGCCGCGGGGTGATGCGGGCGGCGTCGGCGCCGGGGAAGTACTCCTCGACGACGCCGGGCAGCCAGGTGGTCACCGGGGCGTCCAGGGCCAGGTCGCCGTCGGCCGCCAGGCCCAGCACGACGGTCCCGACGAACGCCTTGGTGAAGCTGCCGACGCGGAAGTGCTCCCCGGGCCCGCGGGGGCGGCCGGTCTCCAGGTCGGCCACGCCCGCGGCGCCGAACCACGGCGGGTCGTCGCCGTCCCGGACCTCGGCCACGATGCCGGGCCCGCGGTCGTCGGCCACCAGCCGGTCGAGCGTCTGCCGCAACCTCGGACGACCGGCCTGAACCATGGACATGCTGCCTCCAGCGACACGATGGGGACTCGCGAACGCAAGCAACCGTAGTTGACCAACTGAGACATAGTCAACTGCAGTTGCTTATCGGCGGCCGGTGCCGAGCGGGATCAGGCGTCGCGGCGGGCCGAGGCGATCAGGCGCATCAGCGCGGCGTGCAGGTCCTGGAGCTCGTCGAGGTCCATGCCGAGCCGGGCGACGATGGCCGGCGGGATCTTCTCCGCCTCGGCCCTGAGCTGCCGGCCGGCGGGCGTCAGGGTGACGGCCAGGGCCCGCTCGTCCTTGCTGTTGCGCTCGCGGTGGACGTAGCCCAGCGCCTCCAGCCGCTTCAGCAGCGGGGACAACGTGCCGGGGTCGAGCTGCAGGAGCTCGCCCAGCTCCTTGACCGACAGCGGCTCGTGCTGCCAGAGGGCCAGCATCACCAGGTACTGGGGGTGGGTCAGCCCGAAGGGTTGCAGGAGCGGCCGGTAGAGGCCGATCACGCTGCGCGAGGCGATGCTGAGGGCGAAGCACACCTGCCGGTCGAGCGCCAGCAGGTCTGTCGCCTCTGTCACAGGCTCCATGCGTGTACGCCTCCGATGCCGTCTGGTAACTTACTTTGTGTACAAACTAATAGCCTGCAAATCGATGCCACACAAATCGTACCCGTGGCCGGGCCGCCGAAAGAGGGACACCTCATGTTTCACCGCAAGCCGCTGGAGGAGCGCATCGCCGAGCGCCAGGCCAAGCTGCCTCCGCTGAAGGAGGGCAAGCACTTCGAGCACGGCCCGGCCAAGTTCGTGTTCGTCACGCTGCTGGTCGTGGTGGTGGTCACGCACATCGTCGGCCTGGCCATCGTCATGCACTTCGCCTGATCTGCCGGGAACATCCCGGAGGCGGCCGCCGTTACATCCCTCGTGGCCGGTGTGCCCAGTGTCCCCGGGCCTCACCTATCGCCTTCGCGGACTACCGTTCGGCTGGAGCCGCGTTGCGCCCCTCGCCGAGAGGCGACACGCACACCGGTACGCACGCGTTGAGGGCCCCCCGCCCGTCCCGGCGGGGGGCCCTCGCGCGTGTCCGGGGCCGGTCGGCCCGGCTCAGGTACGCGGCCAGGGGCGGCCGGCCAGGCGTTCGATGTCGGCGTTGAAGCGCCTGAGGTAGGCGGCGAAGGCCGCGACGTCCTCCGGCGACCAGTCGGCCATCACCTTCTCCAGGCCGCGCACGTTCCTCTCGCGCTCCTCGGCGAGGTTGCGCTCGCCCTCCGGGGTGAGGCGGAACTTGCGGGCGATGCCGCCCTCGGGGTCGGGGATGCGTTCGACCAGGCCGGCGCGCAGCAGGGCCGAGGTGTGCCGGTTGAGGGTGGAGACGTCCAGGCCGAAGGCGTCGCTGAGCTGCCCGATGGACATCGGGCCCGAGCCGTGCAGCCGCCGCAGCAGGAGGTGGGCACTGCGGTCGTAGTGCCGGTGCCGGCCGAGCAGCATCGTCTCGAACTCGATGAGATGTGTGGGCTTTTCCATCCCAATCCCCCCTTTCACGAGATATGTGCACCTTACACGAATTGTGTACGTAACACATGATGTGTAGCGTGCACATCCGTCGACGACGGGGGAACAACATGGGGGGGCTCCGCATCCACCGCCGCCGGCGCGGTCGCCACGCCGGTCACCGGACGCCTCGGCGACCTGTACGGCAAGCGCCGCATGATGCCCGTCTGCACCGCGCCGCTGATCGCGCGGTCGGTGATCTGCTCGCCGGCCGGGTCGCTCGCGCCCATGATCGTCGGGCGCGGGTTACAGGGCATGAGCTTGGGCCTGATCCCGCTCGGCACCAGCGCCCTGCGCGACCTGCTGCCGCCCGACCGGCTCGGCCCCGCGATCGCGCTGATGAGCTCGTCCATGGGCATCGGCGGGGCCCTCGGCCTGCCGGTCGGAGGCCGGCTTCCGTACCGGGATGCCGGTCGGGTGCGGGGCGGCGCCGGCCGCGGCGGCCGTCACCATGGCGCTGCCCGGCCGTCCCGGCGGCCGGGCGCCCGGGGACGAGGCCGCCGCGTCGGTCTCGCCCGCCCGCCGGTGACGTCGCGGGAACCTCTTGGCTTCCTACACTTTTGGTAGGAAAATCAGGCAATATCGGTTCTCGTCACTGGGAGGACGACGGTGCCCTTGCCTGATTTCCTGATCGCGGGAGTGCCCAAAGCGGGGACGACGGCGCTGCACACCGCGCTGCACCCGCACCCCGACCTGTTCCTGTCGCCCATCAAGGAGCCGAAGTTCTTCCTCACCGACGGGCCACCGCCCGGACGAGGCGGACCGGGCGACGCCGAGACCTACCGGGAACACGTCTGGCGGCGCACGGACTACGAGGCGCTGTTCGCCGCCGCTCCCCCCGGCACCCTCGCCGGCGAGTCCACCCCCTTCTACCTGTACGACCTGGACGCCCAACGCCGCATCCGGGAGACGATCCCGCACGTCCGGATCATCGTGAGCCTGCGCGACCCGGTCGAGCGCGCCCACTCCAACTGGACCCACCTGTGGTCGGCCGGCCTGGAGCCGATCGGCGACCTCGTCCGCGCCTGCGAGGCCGAGCCGGAGCGCATCGCGGCCGGATGGGCGCACTTCTGGCACTACACCGGTCTCGGCCGGTACGGCGGGCAGCTCGCCCACCTGTTCACCCTGTTCCCCCGCGACCAGGTGCTGATCTTCCGCTACCGGGACATCGTGGACCGCCCGGCCGAGACCCTGGACCGCATCTGCGGCTTCCTCGGCGTGCGGCAGGGCCTGCTCACCGGCGTCCCGAGGGAGAACGTGACCGCGCACCCGGACCCCGGCGCGCGGCACGCGTTGCTGTCCACCCTGCGCCGTACCCTTCCCACATCCCTGTCCGGGCCGCTGGAGCGGCTGCTCCAGCGGCGCGGCCGGGCCCGCCGGCCGCTGGAGTGGGAGCAGCGGCAGCGGCTGATCCCCTACTTCGCGGCGGACGTCGAGCTGCTCCAGCAGGTCACCGGCGAGGACTTCAGCGACTGGCTGCGGCCGCGGGAACGTTCGGGCGGGCTGGTCGGCAGCCGGCCGCCCGGCCAGCGCCAGGCCAGGAACGGCCGCGCCCCCTGACCGGGACGGCGATCCGGGAGCGGGCCGGTCAGCGGGCCGGGCGGAGTTCCGTGCGCAGGTCGTGGGCGCCGTCGGCGCGCGTGTACTCGTAGTAGAGCCGCAGGCCGCCGCCCGGCAGGTCGACGAAGGTGAGGTAGCGCAGGCCGCCGCCGTGGTGCGGCGACATCGCGGCGGGCCGGTCGCCCAGGGCGGTCAGCGCGTCGGGGTCGGCGCCCACGGCCACGCCGGTGCGCTCCTCGTAGTTCTCCTCCGCACTGCCGCGGCCGTCGTAGAAGGCCACGACCCGGTCGCCGTCGAAGCGCACGGCGCTGATCCGGACGCCGCGGGCGTCCCACAGGCCGGGGCGGCCGGTCAGGGCGGTGCCGTGCCAGGTCCAGTCCAGGCCGTCGGCGCTGGTGGCGTAGTCGGTCACCATCCGGTCGGCCTCGTCGGGGTCGGCCAGCGGGTGGCAGGAGGCCCACAGGTGCCACACGTCGCCGCGCCGTACGATCACGGTGTCCTTGACCCCTGTCTTGGGGTCGCCGGGCAGCACAGTGGTACGGGTGCGCGGGTCGAACGCGGCCGGGTCGGCGGCCTCGACGACCTCCACCCGCCAGTGCTTGGTGCCGGGCGTGGCGCAGCTCAGGTACAGCCGCCAGCGTCCCTGCGGGGTGCGGACCAGGGCGGGCCGCTCCAGCGACTCGGCGTCCATCTCCTCGCGGGTGATCGTGGTCAGCGGCTCGAAACGTTCGCCGTCGGACGAGCGGGCGATCACGACCGCGTACCCGCGGCCCTCGCCGACCGGGCGGCGCAGGCGGTATGCGAGGTAGATCAGCCCGTCCGCGGCGACGGCGCTCGGCGCCCCGGCCCAATGGCCGTGCGCCGGGACCGGCGGCTCGACCGCCACGACGGCGCGGCCGGGATCGGGGAGCAGGGCGTTCTCGTCGATCGACATGGAACCGAGGCTAGGCCAGGACGTGGAACCGGACATGGCTGCTTACCTCTCCTTGGGATTATCCTTATTACCTATAGACTTTATGGGGTTATGGCCGTCCGGCGCATGCCCGGCACGCCGGGAACGCGTCCGCACCTCGGGGCGCTCAAGGCACGGCGGGCCTCCGGCGGCCCGCGTCCGGTGCATATGCTGGGCGGATGCCAACCCCTGAGTTCGTCCTCGCGCTGCGCGAGAAGATCGGCACCGAGCCGCTGTGGTTGTCCGGGGTGACCGCGGTCGTGCTGCGCGAGGACCAGGTGCTGCTGGTCCGCCGGAGCGACACCGGCGCCTGGACGCCCGTGACCGGCATCATCGACCCGGGCGAGCAGCCGGCCGACGCCGCGTTGCGCGAGGTGGCCGAGGAGACCGGCGTACGCGCCGTCGCGGAACGGCTGGCCCTGGTGCACGTCACGCGCGAGGTCACCTACCCCAACGGCGACCGGGCCCGCTATCTCGACCTGGTGTTCCGCTGCCACTGGCGGTCCGGCGACCCGTACCCGGCCGACGGCGAGAACAGCGAGGCCCGCTGGTTCCCCCTGCGTGAGCTGCCGGACCTGAGCCCCGACATGCGCGCCCGCCTCGACGCCGCCCTCGGCGACGACCCGGCCGCCTGTTTCCTCACCACCGGCCCCTGACCCCGCGGCCACGGGCCGCCCCCGGCGTGGCGGGTACGCCGCCCCGCGATCTATGGTGGTGGCCGGATGCGGAAGGATCGGGCCCATGGCGGGAAAGACCATCGTCCTGACCGGCGCCAGCGACGGCATCGGCCGCGCCGCGGCACGCGCCCTGCGGCAGCGGGGCGACGAGGTCGTCCTCGTCGGCCGGTCGGCCGGCAAGACCGCGGCGCTGGCCGAGGAGCTGGCGGCCGACCACCACGTGGCCGACTTCGCGCGCCTGTCACAGGTACGCGACCTGGCGGCCACCCTGCTCGACCGCCACCCGGCCATCGACGTGCTGGTCAACAACGCCGGGGCCATCATGGGCTCGCGCACCACCACGCCCGACGGCCACGAGGCGACCTTCCAGGTCAACCATCTGGCGCCGTTCCTGCTGACCACGCTGCTGCTGCCCCGGCTGCTGGCCTGCGGCGGCACGGTCGTCACGACCTCCAGCCTGCTCAACACCCGCGCCCGGCTCGACCTCGACGACCTCGACGCGGTGCGCCGCTACTCGGGCAGCCGGGCGTACGCCAACTCCAAGCTGGCCAACATCCTGTTCACCCGCGAGCTCCAGCGCCGCCACGGCGCGGACGGCCTGGCCGCGGCCTCCTTCCATCCCGGCGTGGTGGCCACCAACTTCTCCGGCGGCGGCGACAGCGCGGCGCGGCTGCTCTACCACACGCCGCTGAAGCGGTTCCTGCTCACGCCCGAGCAGGGCGCCGACACCCTGGTCTGGCTGGCCACCTCGCGGCCGGGCGCCGACTGGGCGCCCGGCGGCCACTTCGAGAAGCGCCGTCCCTCGGCCGTCCACCGCCTGGCGGACGACCCCGTCCTGGCCCGCCGCCTGTGGGACCGCAGCCAGGCCCTGGTCGAACCCGCCTGACCCGTGGAACAGCGGCCAGGCGCTCGCCGAGCCCGCCTGACCGGTCCCACGGCCCCGGCGGGAGCGGCGGAGCGCCGACCCCGTCATGCCGGTGTTAGGTCGGTGGCGGCATCCTGGAGTCCCCGAAAGGAGACAGATGCCGTCACGCCCCAGGCTGCCCGCACGCACGGTCCGGCTGCGCTTCACTCTTCTGTACGGCGGGCTGTTCCTGGCCTCCGGGGCGGCCCTGCTGGTCCTGGTCAACCTCGCCGGCATGCCGCTGTCGCGGACCGAGCCGGTGCCGGGCCGGCCCGGCGGCCGGCCGGTCCCGGCCGCCGCCGAGGAGCACATCGCCCTGCTCCAGGCCCAGCTCGCCGACGTGCACGCCACGCAGTCGCGCCAGCTCCTGGCCGGGTCGGTGCTCGCGCTGGCCGTCATGGCCGTGGTGTCGATCGCGCTCGGCCGGGTGGTCGCGGGCCGGGTGCTGCGCCCGCTGCGCACGATCACCGCCGCCACCCGCCGCATCTCCGCCGACAACCTGCACGAACGCCTGGCCGTGCCGGGCCCGGCCGACGAGGTCAAGGACCTGGCCGACACCGTCGACGGCCTGCTCGCCCGTCTGGAGGGCGCCTTCGCCGCGCAGCGCCGGTTCGTCGCCGACGCCTCGCACGAGCTGCGCACCCCGCTGGCCACCATGCGGGCGCGGCTGGACGTGGCCGTGGCCAAGCCGGAGCCCGTACCGGCGCAGACGCTGGCGCTGGCCGACCGGATGCGTACCGACCTCGACCAGGTCGACCGGCTCCTGGAGGGCCTGCTCGCGCTGGCCCGCGCCCAGCACGGCAGCCTGCCCGACGCCGCCGCGATCACGCTCGGCGACCTGGTGCGGCACACCCTGGACGCCCGCGCCGCCGACCTCGCGGCCCGGCGCCTCACCCTGGACGACGAGGGCGTCGCGGAGGGGGTGCGGACGCGGGGCAGCGTCGCGCTGGTCACCCGCATGGTGCACAACCTCGTCGACAACGCGATCGTCCACAACCAGGACGGCGGCTGGATCAAGGTCGAGGCCGCGGCCGACGGCCGCTGGGCGCGCCTGGTCGTGGAGTCCGGCGGGAACCTGCTCGACCCCGAACAGGTGGCGGGGCTGGGGCGGCCGTTCCAGCGGCTCGGCGCGGCCCGCACCGGGTCGGGGGACGGCTCGGGGCTCGGCCTGTCGATCGTCACCGCCGTCGCTCAGGCACACGGCGGCGGCCTCGACCTCGCGGCCCGCCCCGAGGGCGGGCTGCGCGCCACCGTGCGGCTGCCGGCATGAGGGTGCTGGTGGTGGAGGACGCGCGGGCGCTGGCCGCCGTGCTCGCCGAGGGCCTGCGCGACCAGGGCATGGCCGTGGACGTCGCCCACGACGGGCTGGAGGCGGCGGCCAAGCTCGACCTCACCCCCTACGACGTGGTGCTGCTCGACCGCGATCTGCCGGGCATCCACGGCGACACCCTCTGCCAGATGCTCACCGACCAGGACGAACGTCCCATGGTCCTGATGCTGACCGCGGCCGGCTCGCCCGGCGACCGGGTGAGCGGGCTGACCCTGGGCGCCGACGACTACCTGGCCAAGCCCTTCCACTTCCCGGAGCTGGTGCTGCGGGTGAGGGCACTGGCGCGCCGCCGTCCCGGCGCCCGGCCGCGTACGTTGCGCGGGGGCGGGATCGAGCTCGACCCGCTGCGGCACACCGTCACCCGGGACGGCCGTCCGCTGGAGCTGTCGGTCAAGGAGTTCGCCGTGCTGGAGGCGCTGCTGCGCGCGTCGCCCGGCTTCCTGAGCAGCGAGGCCCTGCTCGAACAGGCCTGGGACGAGCACGCCGACCCGTTCACCAACACCGTGACCGTCACCGTCGGCCGCCTGCGCCGCAAGCTGGGCGAACCGCCGGTGATCAGCACCCGGCCGGGCGTCGGGTACCGGATCGGGTAGCGGGGTCGTCCGGCGCTCGCAGGAGTCGTTCACCGGCGGCGTTCCGATGGGTGGTGCGGCGGCTATCCGATGAGGGGTGCGAGGTCAGACCAGGGGCTGATGCGCGGCGGGGCCTCGTCTGCGATCGTGGGGGCGTGAGGCCGGCCGGAGGTGTGCCCCGGCCGGGATCGTCCGCGAGACGGGGCCAGCCCGCCCCTGGTGAGCAGGCAGGAGGAGACGCCGTGATCAGATTCGGCTATGCCGACACCCCGTTCGGCCAGATCCACCACGCCTCGTGCGGCACGGGCGAGCCGGTGCTCCTGCTGCACCAGACCCCCCGCTCATGGGACGAATACCGCGAGGTGCTCCCACTGCTCGGCCGCACCCGGCGGGCCATCGCCATGGACACGCTCGGCTTCGGCAACTCCGCCCGCCCGCCCGAGCACTCGATCGAGACCTACGCCGCCGGCGTGTTAGCCCTGATGGACGCCCTCGGCCTGCCGCGAGCCGCCGTGGCCGGGCACCACACGGGCGGCGTCATCGCGGTCGAGACGGCGGCGCGCGCGCCCGACCGCGTCACCGCCCTGGTGCTGTCGTCCACGCCGATGGTCGACCCGGAAGGGCGGCGGCGTCGTGCGGGCCATCCCTCCATCGACGCCGTGCGCGAGCAGGCCGACGGCTCCCATCTGGGCGAGTTGTGGAGCCGGCGGGCCCCTTACTACCCGTGGGCGCTGCTGACCCGTTTCGTCCGCGACGCGCTGACGGTCCTGCCGGAGGTGGAGCGCGGGCACGAGGCGGTGGCCGCGTACCGGATGGAGGAGCGGGTCGGGCTGGTCCGCTGCCCGGTGCTGGTCGTCGGCGCCACCGACGACCCCTTCGCCTTCCCCGAGCTGGAACGCCTGGCCGCCGCCCTTCCCCACAGCGCCCAGGCCGTGGTCAAGGGCGGCGTGATCCCGCTGGAGCACCAGGCGGCGGAGTTCGCGGCGTTCGTGGCGGACTTCCTCGACGGCCAGGCCCGCCGGACCGGCTGAGGCGGCCCCGGTCAGGCGGGAGCCACCCACTCGACGAACTGGATGACGACCCCGTTGGGGTCCGTCACCTGGAACAGGCGCTCGCCCCAGGGCTCCTCGCGCAGTGGCATGGTGATCTCGACGCCCGCGTCACGCAGCAGCTTCTCCTGCCCGTCCAGGCCGCCGTCCAGGGTGAAGGCCAGGATGAGGCCGGAGGCGTGCTGGTCGCGCTGCTCCGGCGGCAGGACCTCGATGCCGCGGGCGAGCAGCACGATGTCCATCGCGTCGGCACGGGTGAGCGAGGCGAAGCCGTCCGCAGCGGCCTGGACGGTGTAGCCCAGGTGTTCGGTGAGGAACGCCTGGGAGGCGGCGACGTCGGCAACGGTGAGCGAGACGGTGGACGTGGTGATCTGCAAGAAGGTCTCCAGGAGGGATGAGAACGGCTGAGCGGAACACGAGCGGCCGCTTCGGACGGCCTGCCCGACGTTGACGACGAGGGCCGACGACCCCAGCGGACATGAACCGCTGTGGACGTGAACCGCTGTGGACGTGGGCGCCGCGGGCGTCGTCAGCGGTGGACGTGGTCAGGGGGGCGAGGGGCGATCGTCGCGGGGAGGGCGGGGATCAGTGGGCGCGGCGGCGGGGGAGGTTGCGGGCCACTTGGGGGTCCCGCCATCCCCGTGCGCCATGGTCGGCGGACGGTCTGCGGAGTGCGCCGCTCGGCAGGGAGGTGCCCTGCGACTTGCGGTCGCGGCCGTCCGACGCCCCAAGGTCGATCTTGAAAGCCACAGCCGGGAAGAGCTTGAGTTCCAAGCAGATTCTCCTTTTCGTTCGTCGGTCGCAAACTTACGACGGACGTAAATATAGCCCGATGGCCCGAAGGGTGTCAACGTAAAAATACAACGAGGGTAAGATTTCCTCATGGCTCACGAGACCTCGCCCGCACCCGGCCTCCGCGAATCCAAGAAGCAGGAGACCCGGCAGCTCATCTCCGACCACGCCACCAGGCTGTTCATCGCCCAGGGGTTCGAGCAGACCACCATCGCCGAGATCGCCACCGCCGCCCGCATCGCCAAGAAGACGGTCACCAACTACTTCCCGCGCAAGGAGGACCTGGCCCTCGACCATCAGGAGGCGTTCACGTCCGCTCTGGCCGACGCCGTCGCCGCCCGCGGCCCCGGCGAGTCGGCTCTGTCCGCTCTACGACGGGCCTTCCTGGCCTCCGTCGCGGCCCAGGATCCGGTGGCCGGGTTCTCCGGACCTGAGTTCGCCCGCATGATCGCCGACAGCCCCACCCTGACGTCCTGCCTGCGCGGCCTGCACGACCAGCGCGAACAGCACCTCGCCCAGGCCCTCGCCGACGCCACGGGCGCGACGGCCGGCGACATCACCGTCCAGACCGCCGCCGGGCTGCTGGGAACCGTGCACCGGGTGCTGTTCCAGCGCATCCAAGAGCTCACCCTGGCGGGCCTCCCCAACGACCGCATCGCCGACACGACCGCCACCGACGCCACCCGCGCCTTCGACCTCCTCGAACCCGCACTCTCCGACTACGCACCCGCATGAAGGGCCGCCCGAATCTCAGAAGGCCGCCCTGGTCTCAGGAGCCGTCTAGTCTCAGGAGCCCTCCAAGGCTCACGCGCCTACCAGGGTTCAAGAGCGGCCGAGGCTCAAGAGCCGCCTCCGTCTCAGGAACCGTCCGGATAGGGGCCACCGGCGGGCCGGGGCTTGCCGGGCCGCCAGAGACCCAGGGCCCCGCCGGACCCCGGGACGTCCGAGTTGCAGAGTCCTCCGCCCGAGGCCAGGAGCCGTCCCAGCTCAGGAGCCGTCCCGGCCTCAGAAACCGACGCCGGAGTCCAGTACTCCAGCCGTAGATCGTGATCTTATTGCTGGAGTGCGGTGGAGAGGGGGGCAGCGGTCAGTCGTCGACGAGATCGGGCTGGGCAGCACAGGCGTCCGCTACTCGAGTCCTTCGAGACGGCGGGCATCTTTGATCTCGCTGAACCTGGCAGCCGTCATCGGGGTCCACTCCCTCCTCTCGCCAGCGGCACGGAGGGCTTCTCCAACCTCGCTGAGCTTCACGGAGGACAACACGCCCGCCCGCTCGATCAGGTCGTCCCGGGCCACGGTGGTCAGCCATGTGCACGGAGTGAAGCCTGAACGCGGGAACGCGAACCGCAGCACGCCTTCGAAGGGCAGTCCTTCCGGGGCTCCTACGGCCACTTCAACGCCCAGGCCGCTGATGTCGTCGCCCGCTGGCGCAACGACCTGCATCGCCTGAAACCCGGATGACTCCTCGTCCGAGAGCAGCACGACCGGGCGTCGCTCATCGAAGTCGACCCACCAGACTTCACCGCGTTGCATGTGTCCTCCTGGCACGAGACGGCGGGCGAACGCTGCGTGCCCCGTGCGGGACACCGAAGGGATGCGGGCGCGGCCACCGTTGATCATCGGTGTCTGAAGACTGAAGATCATGTGTGGCCGCGAGTCACAGCGTAGACCCTGCCCGCCGGCAGGAGGCGTTCGAGGTCCTGATGTCCCGGACAGCGGGCCGGTTCGCGCGGGTTGAACCCCGGCTTCGGGTGCGGGACTTGGTGCTGGTGCTGCTGTCGGCCCTGCCACGCAAGAACTGCTGGAGTACCAAGGCCGCCGAGCCTCAGGGACCGGCGCCGGAGTCTAAGGACGCCGAGTTTTCAGGGGCCGCGACCGCCGCGAGCGACGCCGGGTTCCGGGTCGTCCGAGTTTCGGAGGCCTCTGGAACTCGGACGGCCTGGAGCCGTCCCGGTCTCAGGAGTCGAGTGGATCGGGGCCGGCGGCGGGCCAGGCAGGGGGTGCCAGGTCACCGGAGACCCAGGCAGCGCCGCCGGGCCGGAGCCCGACCACGTCTCAGGGGCGGCCACCCGCTCAGGGGCCGCCACCCGCTCAGGGGCGGTCACTCGCTCAGGAGCCGGTCCAGTGTCAGGGGTTGGCCGGGTCGGGGGCCAGGGGTGGGGTGGGTGGGGGCTGCCAGGTTGACAGGAAGTCCGCGGCCAGGGTGCAGGCGCCGGCGTACGGGCCCTCGGCATGGCGCAGGGCGGCGGCCGTGATCTCCGCGACGCGGCTCTCGACCAGGTGGCCGACCTCGTCCGCGGTGGAGACCGTTCCCGTCCGTTCGGCGAGGTAGCCGATCGTGGCGCCCGCGCCGCAGACGAAGTCCGCCAGCGTCACCGCGCCCCGCTCCCTCAGCGTCCGCAGCCCCTGGGCGGTGTAGGGCACGTTCGCGGCCGGCGCGACCAGGCCGGCCCGCACCGTCGCCGCCCGCCGCGCCGACAGGGTCCCGGTCCGCGCCCCGGGGACCAGCACGTCGGCGGCCACCTCGTACAGCGCCTCCGGCGGCAGCACGGGCAGGCCGAGCCGGGTCACGCACGCGTCACCATGCTCGGCGCGCAGTTCCTCCAGGGCCGCGACGTCCAGCCCGGCGGGGTCGCTGACGCACCCGTGCAGGGTGGACAGGGCGACCAGGCGCGCGCCGCGCCGCGCCGCCTCGCGTACGACGGCGCTGCCGACCTTGCCGAAGCCCTCCACCGCCAGCGTCCGCCCGGCCAGCCCGCCGAGCGCCGTCCCGGCGGCCACGACCACGCCCAGCCCGGTCACGACGGTGTCCACCAGCTCGCCACCGGCCTTCCCGTGCATGATCGAGTCGGCCCGGTACCCGGGCAGCGGCGCGAAGTCCTGCGTCCGCGTGCCCAGGTCCGAGGAGGTGAGGAAGGTGCCCTTCTCGACCAGCGGCGCGACCTCCCGGCAGAAGCGCGCCACCGTGCCCGCCCGGTCGGCCGGCGAGGCCCGCAGCACCGCCTTGGCCCCGCCGATCCGCTCGCCGAGCACGGCCAGCTTGTACGTCATCGCCCGCGCCAGCAGCCCCGCCTCCGCGCGGGTGACATCCGGCGCCAGCCGGGTGCCGCCCGCGCTGACCGGGCAGTCCAGGTCGAAGGCGATGCAGCCGTCCACCGAGACGAGTTCCATGATCCTCATCCGCGCTCCCCGCGTCCGTGCGAACCGTGCCTGCCGCCCAATCTCGGCGCCGCCCGGCCGCCTGTCCATGGGTCAGCCTTGACCGGAATGCCTGGCCGCCTGTCCATGGGTCAGCCTTGACCGGAATGCGCGGCCGCCTGTCCATGGGTCAGGGAGCGTTGTATCCCAAGGTGTACGAACCGGTCCCGGAGTAGGAGTGCACCCGGTAGCGGTAGTACCCGGCCGCGCCGGTGTAGGTGAGCGTCTCGTCGGCTCCCGACCCGGTGCTCTGGGCGACCGTCGCCCATGTGGACCCGTTCCAGCGCTGCAGGTACAGGTCGAAGTCGGCGCCGGACGGGCCGGCCAGGCACGCCTGGTGCGGGCCGGTGACGGTGGTCTGCAGATACCCGCCGTCGGGCTGGTACTGCTCCGCCCCGGAGGCCAGCGTCCCGGACTTGGTGGTCTCGTAGCCCGAGCAGCCGCCCGCGACGGCCACGGACAGGACGAAGGCGGCCGTGTGGGTGGCGGCCGGGCCGGTGGCGGTGACAGTGATCGTGTACACGCCGCCGGGCGTCTGCGCGGAGGTGGAGACCGTCATGACGGACGTGCCGCCCGACTGGACGGTGGGCGGCGCGAACGTCGCGGCGGCCCCCGCCGGCAGCCCGGCGGCCGAGAACTGCATCTGCTGGGGCCCGCCGCGCGTGACGGAGGTGGAGATCGTGCTCGCGGTCGACCCGCCCGGCGTGACGCCGCCGCTCGTGGGCGAGAGCGACATCGCGAAGTCGTCGCCGCCGCCGTTCGGCGGGGTGTTGTCGATCATGCCGGAGATCTCGTTGTACACCTCGGTGATCCGCGTCCCCCAGTTGGGGCAGCCGCCGAGGTGGTGCAGCGCGATCACCTTGTGGCTGGAGGCGGCGATCACCGGGGAGCCGGAGTTCCCGCCGGAGGTGTCGCAGCGGTAGCCGGTGTTGACGCCCGACGACACCACGTCGATCTTGCAGGCCGCGCCGCCCTGCGTGTCCTCGTACAGGGACAGGCGCTTGGGCAGGGTGTCGCCGTGGCCGGGGATGTAGATGCGCTCGCCCGCCACCGGGGGGCGCGGATCGAGGTACAGGGTGCCGAACTGCTGGATCGCGGCGAAGTCGGAGACGCTGAAGAGCGTGTAGTCGAGCGCTTCGAGTGCGCTGGTCTTCAGGAACTGGCCGCCGCCGACCTTCGTCCCGGCGCCCGGGTTGTTGCCGCCGCAGGTGGCGCAGTCGTAGTCGAACTGGAACTCGCTGGCGCTCAGGTCGGCGGCGCTCTCCATGCAGTGGTGGTTGGTCAGCATGCGGTTGGTGTTGCCGACCCGCCAGGCCGTGCAGTAGCCGAGGCCGTTGAGCAACTGGCGGGCCACGGCGCGGCTGCGGGCGTACTCGGTGGGGTTGCTGTCCTTGTAGCAGACCACGTCCCGCCGCGCGTCGGTGCCGCAGACGCTGAACGTCCTCGGCGTCAGGGCCGCGGCCTCCTGGGTGGTGTAGCCGCGGAAGTACCGGTCGATGCGCACGCCGAAGCCCTGCCGGGCCAGCCGGACGGCGTCGCGCGGCCCGGACGCGTGCAGGGTGACCACCGCCGTGTCCCCGTCCACGGAGAGCGCGGCGAAGCCGGGGACGCCGTGCAGCGTGTACCCGGAGCCGGTCGGGTAGCGGCCGCGGGTGGGGTCGCCGTAGTAGGTGTGGACCTCGCGGCCGTCCGGCGAGGCGACGGTGACGTGGTCGCCGGGCACGAGGGTGAGCGCGGCGAAGTGCACCTTGACGTAGCGGGAGCCGGGCCGGGTGACGCGTGTGCTCCAGCTCCGTCCGGTGGCGCCGTAGGGCAGGGACAGGTCGGCGAGCACCTCCTCGCCGGCCGGGGAGACCCGGCTGTCGAGCTGCGCCCGCAGGGGGGCGGCGGCGGGGACCTGCGCGAGGGCGGGGGCCGGGGTCGCCGGCGCGACGACGGCCAGCGCGGCGATCAACGCCGTGGCCGCCGCTCTCCATCGGGAAGGACTCATGCGGGGGACACCTCCACGTGAGGGGTGACCGAAGCAGGCCGCCGGTCGCCGGGAGCCAGGGCCCGATCCGGGCACGTAGGCCGCGCCGGCCAGAGGCCGGCGGAACCGGCGAACAGGCGGCCCGCCGTGGTGGGGGGTGGGCAGAGGGTAACTCCACCTCCCATCCGTACCGTTATCGGTAGCGATACCGATATTTCGGGTTATCGGGCCGAAAATCCCAGCGCGTCACTCCGGGCAGCCCTCCCAAGCAGGGCGATGTACAAAATCATTGACATGATGTCCGCCTTCTTTTACGTTCATCATGTCTACTTTCTTTGACATGGAGACCTGCCTTGAAGGCCATCACCCGGCACGTCTACGGCCCCCCGGCCCTCACCGACCTCGACCGTCCCGCCCCCGGCCCCGGCGAAGCGCTCCTGCGCGTGCACGCCGCCTGCCTCGACCACGGCGTCTGGCACCTCGGCGCCGGACTGCCCTACCCCGTGCGCCTCGCCACCGGGCTGCGCCGCCCCCGCTCGCCCCTCCTCGGCCGCGACGTCGCCGGGACCGTGGAGGCCGTCGGCCCGGGAGTCACCGGCCTCGCGCTCGGCGACGAGGTCTTCGGGGTCTGCGACGGCGCGCTCGCCGAGCACGCCGTCGCCCGCGCGGACCGTCTCGTCCCCAGACCGGCCGGCCTGTCGTCCGAGGCCGCCGCCGCCGTCCCGACCAGCGGCCTGACCGCGCTCCAGGCGCTGCGCGACCACGCCCGGCTCCGCCCGGGGCAGCGGGTGCTGGTCATCGGCGCGGGCGGCGGGGTGGGGACGTTCGCCGTCCAGCTCGCCAAGGCGCACGGCGCGCACGTCACCGGCGTCTGCGGCCCCGGCAAGGGCGACCTCGTCCGCTCACTCGGCGCGGACGAGGTCGTCGACTACACCCGCGAGGAGCCGGCCGCCGGCCGCCACGACGTCGTCCTCGACACCGCGGGCAATCGTCCCCTGCGGGACCTGCGGCGGATGCTCACCCGCCGGGGCACGCTCGTGATCGTCGGGGGCGAGAACGCCTCCGGCCGCTGGCTGCACGGCACCGGCCGCCAGCTCCGGGCGACGGCGCTGTCGCCGTTCGTCCGGCACGCCCTGCGCGCCCCGATCACCCGGACCGATCCGGCGGACCTGCGCCACCTGGCCGGCCTCGCCGCGACCGGCGAGCTCACCCCCGTGGTCGGCAGGACCTTCCCGCTCGCCGGCTTCTCCGACGCGATGGATCACCTGCGGTCGGGCCACATGACCGGCAAGGTCATCATCGTCATGCCCGGCACGAGGTAGGTCACCAGTCGCCGGCCGCGACGCGGGTGTTGCGCAGCGGTTCGCCCGTGCCCTCGGCGGGCGCCGCCCACAACACCGCGTTGGCCAGGATCCGCCGCACGCCCGGCTGGTGGAAGACCGGGTAGTTCTGGTCGCCGGGGCTGAAGTAGAAGACGCGCCCCTTGCCGCGCCGGTAGCAGCAGCCGCTGCGGAACACCTCGCCCCCGGCGAAGGAGCTGACGAACACCAGCTCGTCGGGCGCCGGGACGCCGAACGGCTCGCCGTAGGTCTCCTGCTCGGGGATGACCAGCGGCTGGGGCACGCCCGCGGCGATCGGGTGGGCCGGCTCCACCGTCCAGACCAGCTCGCGGTCGGCGGTGTCGCGCCAGTTGACCGTGCAGGTGGTGCCCATGAGGGCGCGGAAGACCTTGGAGTAGTGGCCCGAGTGCAGCACCAGCAGGCCCATCCCGGCCCAGACGCGCTCGCACACCCGCGCCACGACCTCGTCGTCCACCTCCTCGTGCGCCGCGTGGCCCCACCAGGTGAGCACGTCGGTGCCGGCCAGCGTCGCGGCGTCGAGGCCGTGCTCGGGGTCCTGCAACGTCGCGGTGCGCACGCGCACCCGCTCCCCCAGGTGCTCGCGCAGGCCGCCGGCGACCGCGCCGTGCATGCCCTCGGGGTAGCGGCGGCGCACCTCCTCCTCCCGCTGCTCGTGTACGTTCTCGCCCCAGACGGTCACGTTGATGCTCACGCGCGATGCTCTCCCTCCGGACCTGCCGCACCTGCCGTCCGATCCTTACCCGTCCGCCCGCCGGTTCCGCCTCCGGTGGGCGGACGGAAAATGTCTCGCGGGAGGAAGGGCGGTTTGGGTAGGTTCGCCAGTGACCATGGAAGTCATGCGAAGCCGCGCGCAGGCAGCCGTCCCACCGGACGGCCCCCCCGTCGAGATCGCCTGCGACGAGTCCGGCGCGGAGGGCGAGAAGCTCGTCGGCGGCAACACCGACGTGTTCGCCCACGCCGGCGTCTCCCTCGACGTGACCGCCGCGGCCGACTGCGTACGTGAGCTGCGCCTCAGGGCGCCCTCGCCGGTCACCGAGTACAAGGCCGAGCACGTGCTGCGCGAGAAGAACCGGGCCACCCTGGTCTGGCTGCTCGGCCCGTCGGGCCCCATCCTCGGACGGGCCTGCGTGCACCTGACCGACAAGGCGTACTTCGCCGTGAGCAAGGTGACCGACCTGCTCGCCGGCCACCACTCCAGCCTCGGCCTCGACCAGCACGAACGCTCGGCCACCATGGCGGCCACCCTCTACCAGGAGGGCCGCCACGCCTTCGGCCCCGCACGCTGGACGGCCTTCCTCGACGCCTTCAACCACCTGCTGCGGGCCAGGAACGGCCGCGGCCCCGAGATCTCCGCCGAGTCGGCCTTCGAGCTGGTCGCCGACCTGCGCACCACCCCCGGCCCGGCCGGCGAGATCATGGACGAGCTGTGGGCCGCCCGGCCGCTCGTGGACGCCTTCACCACGCGCCTGCTCGACGACCCGCACGTCTTTCCCGCGCTCGACCCGCTGATCCCGGCCATCGCGCACGCGGTCGCCCACTGGGGCGCGGGCGGCCGGCCCGTCTCCGTGGTGCACGACCGGCAGACGACGCTGACCGAGGAGCGCATCGAGCGGCTACGGCTGCTGCTGGCCCGCCCGGACGGCCCCGCGGGCCCGCTGGTGCTGACGAGCCTGACGCTGGTCGCCTCGCACCTGGACCCCCGCGTCCAGGTGGCCGACATCGTCGCCGGAGTGGCGCGCAAGATCGCCTCCGAGGAGCTCAACGGCCGCGGCGACCCGGAGCTGACCGCCCTGCTCCGCCCGTACGTGGACCTCGCGTCGGTCTGGCCGGACGAGCGCAGCCGGGCCGCGCTGATCGCGGGTCAGCCGAGCCGGGCGCGCGCCTCGGCGGCGGCCTCCGGGCCGAGCACCGGCTGGGAGTAGACCTCGATCAGCGTGCGCATCAGCAGGCGCTCACCCTCCGGCGTGGACAGGTCGGCGCCCATGCCGCGGCAGACGTGCGGGTACAGGACCGTGACCGACAGCGCCATCGCGGCCATCACCGCCGCTCGCGCCCGCGGCGGCACGTCCGGCGGATCGGGCCGGTCCTGGTCGGCGGCGGCCAGCCAGCGCTCGCCGAGCCGGGTCATCTCGTCGAACAGCGGCGCGGCCCAGCCCTCGGTCAGCGCCCGCGCCAGGTAGGCGCGGTAGGGGCCGAGCGCGGCCACCGGGTTGAAGCCGGCCGGCGGGCTGCCGGCGGCCTCGGCGTTGAGCCGGCGCACCATCCTCATCAGGTGCTCGTCGCACGCCTCGCGCAGCGCCTGCTTGGCGCCGAAGTGGTGGCGGACCAGGCCGAGCGAGACCCCCGCCGACTCGGCGATGTCGCGGATCGTGGCCCGCTCGAACCCGTGCTCGCCGATGTGCCGGATCGCCGCGTCGCGGATGCGGGCCCGCGCGGTGAGGTCCTCCGGGTCCTGGACGGTTGTCATCGCACCACCGATTCGTACAGCGGACTGTTCACCGGACAAGCATCCTATACCGGCGTGCAGCCCCGCCCGGCCCCGGCCGCGCGGGGAGGGGCCGCCGGCGACTACGCTCCTGCCCTGTGCCGACGTTCGAACTGCCCCTGCGCCTGGACACCACGATCCGGCCCTACGACTGGGGTTCCGTCACCGCCATGCCCGAGCTGTTCGGCACCGAGCCGACCGGCCGCCCGCAGGCCGAGCTCTGGATGGGCGCCCATCCCGCCGACCCGTCGATCGCCGGCGGCGTGCCCCTCCACCGGCTCATCGCCGGCGACCCCGTCGCCGCCCTCGGCGCGCCGGCGGTCGCGAGGTTCGGGCCCGCGCTGCCGTACCTGCTGAAGGTGCTCGCGGTCGCCCGGCCGCTGTCGCTCCAGGTGCACCCCACGATCGCGCAGGCCGAGGCCGGGTTCGCCGCCGAGGAGGCGCGCGGCGTGCCGATCGGCGACCCGGCCCGTACCTACAAGGACCGCTCGCACAAGCCCGAGATGGTCTGCGCGATCACGTCCTTCCACGGGCTGTGCGGCTTCCGCTCCCCCGTCGTCACCGCCGGCCTGCTCGCCCGGCTCGGCGTGCCGGGCCTGCAGCCCTGGATCGACGCGCTCGCCGTCCGGCCCGCCGGTCAGGCCCTGCGCGCGGTCTTCGCGCAGATGCTGGACGACGCCTCCGCGCCGCTGCGCGCCCAGGTCGAGGACGCCCTCTCCGGCAGCTCCGACCCGGACCTGGCCCCGTACGCCGACATCGCCGCGGCCTGCCCCGGCGACCCCGGAGTCGTGGCCGCGCTGCTGCTCAACCACGTCGATCTGCGGCCCGGCCAGGCCCTCTACCTCGGCGCCGGCGTGCCGCACGCCTACCTGGGCGGTGTCGGCGTGGAGATCATGGCCAGCTCCGACAACGTCCTGCGCTGCGGGCTGACCACCAAGCACGTCGACGTGCCCGAGCTGATGCGGGTGGTCGACTTCACGCCCGCCGAGCCGCACCTGGTCGAGCCCGAGTGCCCGGCCGGCGGGGAGCGGCGCTACGTCCCGCCGGCTCCCGAGTTCGCCCTCACGCGTTACGACCTGGCCGAGGCCGCCTCCTTCGAGCTGCCCGGCGGGCTGCCCCGGATCGTGTTGTGCCTGGAGGGCGAGGCCCGCCTCGTTCCGGATCGGGGCGAGCTGACGCTACGGCCGGGCGAGTCGGCGTTCGTCCCGGCCGTCGCGGGCGCGGGCCTGTCCGGCAAGGGCGTGGCGTACGTGGCCGAGCCGGGCGCCTTTACGATGTAGATCAGCACGACGAGGACATTTCGGCCGGCGGTTGAACGTCGTGTTCCTAGGCTCCTGCCATGAACACGGCAACCCTCGGCCACGTCGCCATCGAGCCCAGCATCCTCTACTTCGGCACCCCGGTGGTGCTGCTGAGCACGGAGAACCGGGACGGGTCGGCCAACCTGGCCCCGATGTCGTCGGCCTGGGCGCTCGGCCGGACCGTCGTGCTCGGCCTCGGCGCCGACGGGCAGACCGCGCGCAACCTGGCCGACCGGCCCGAACTGGTCGTCAACCTGCCGGCCCCGCACCTGTGGCCGCAGGTGGAACGGCTCGCGCCGCTCACCGGCCGCGACCCGGTGCCCGACACCAAGGCGGCCGGCTGCCGCTTCGAGCCCGACAAGTTCGGCGCGGCGGGCCTGCGCCCCGAGCCCTCCGAGACCGTACGGCCGCCGCGCGTGGCCGAGTGCCCCCTCCAGCTGGAGGCGGCCGCCGCGCGGATCCTGCCGGACGTGTCCGAGGACTTCGTCATCGTCGAGGCCGTCGTGCGCAGGGTGCACGCCGACCCGCGGATCGTCGTCCCCGGCACCCACCACGTGGACCCGTCCGCGTGGAGCCCGCTGCTGTACAACTTCCGTCACTACTTCGGCCTCGGCCCGGAGCTCGGCCACTCCTACCGGTCGCAGACGCCGCGCCCGGCCTGAGCGCCGCGGCGGGTCAGCCGGCCCGCGAGGCGCACCCGGCGTACGACCCGACCGGCGACGGGACAGCAGGCTGACCCGACCCCAGCGCCGACCCCAGAGCCGCGGCCAGCGCCGACGGCTCCTCCAGCCCGCGCGGCGGCGGCGTGGGGCGGTCGGCCGCCACGGTCAGCACGAGCGGCCCGAACCGGCGCCACCACCCGTGCGCCACCCCGCGCCCGCCCGCGCGCACGGTCAGCGCGCTCCACCCGTCGGAGGGCCGGCCGCAGCCCAGCGACACCTCCAGCGCCCGGCTCCCGGCGCGGCGCAGCACCTGCGCCGCGCTCTCCTTGGCCGACCACAGCAGGCTGCCCAGCAGCGGGTCGTCGCCGGCGATGCGCTGCTCCTGGCGGGTGAACCGGTCGGCGACGAACCCCGGGCCGCGCGGCTCCACCAGTTGCAGGTCGCAGCCGACGGCCCCCGGCTCCAGGCCGAGCAGGCACACCGCCCATCCGGCGCGGCTGGTGATCGAGATGCCCACCGGCAGCGGGCGGCCGTCCCGCCACGCCTGCGCCGCGCCGTCGGGACGCCGCCGCACGTCGGGGTCACCGGCGGGGCCGGGACAGACCAGGTGCAGGGCCTGACCGACGGTCCAGCGGGCGAGCGGGTGCTCGGCGGGCCGCCCGTCGCCCGTCCGGTCCTCCCCCGCCGGGAGTTGCCCCTCCCCGCGAGCCAGCCACCTCATCGAGCCTCCATTCCGCGCTCCCGCGCTACGGATGACCTCCGGCCGCGGCACGGCGGCCGGGATCGCGTGATCGACCGACCCGGCCGCCACGCCCGGACGGCCGTCTCGCGCAGCTTCTCCGCCCGCACCTCCTCGAACGCCTCGTGCGGCGGCGGACGCGCCGAGCGCCGCCCCGCGTGCGTGCATACCCGTACGTGCCCGCGCTCCGCCGCCGGACACCCGCGGAACCTCTCGACTAGTGTGATCTTGTGACCGGAATTTTCACAGTGTTCCCAGCCTCGCCGGGCGACGGTGAGACGCTGGGAGAGATCCACGCCGAATCCTGGAAGGCCGCCTACGCCGGCTTCTTCTCCCCCGCCTTCTTCGACCAGGCCGTGCGCCACCGGCGCGGCAAATGGCACGACGTGCTCGCCGAGACCCGGGTGGGCCTGGTGCTGGCCGCGCTCGACGGGCGCCGGCTGGCCTTCTCCTACTTCGGGCCCTCGCCGTCCCGGACGGGCGCGGCGGAGATCTTCGGCTTCTACGGCCATCCCGACGGCTGGGGCACGGGCGTGGCCGCCGCCCTGATGACCGACACCCTGCGCCGCATCCGCGACGAGGGCTTCACCCGGGTGCACCTGTGGACGCTGCGCGACACGCCGCAGGCGCGCCGGTTCTACGCCAAGAGCGGCTTCACCGAGTCCGGCGCCGCCCGCACCCACGACTACGGCGACGGCAACCCCGTCGAGCAGGTCGAGTACGAGCTGTCCTTCCCCTGACCGCAGGTCCCTTCCCACGCGTGCCGACTTGACAGAGTTCCCCGGCGTATTTCGCGGTGAATACCCCGGCGCGGGCTCTCTCGTTGACCGTCTCCATGGCCCATGGCAACCATTCTTGAGTATGGCCAAGCGGGCACGAGAAACGGTCGAGTGATCGCGTGAGAGGAATGGCATGAGCGCGAATGCTTTGTACGCCGGTCGAGACTGGAAACTCGACCACGACAAGCGAGTCAAGGTCAGCAACGCGGAACTTCGTTACACGGTCGTGGGGCGTGGCGAGCCCGTCCTGTGCATCCACTGCACCTCCATTTCGGACGGTCTCATCACGCCGCTCCTGAAGTACAACCCGGAGCTGCTGGACAAGTACCAGTTCATCAGCTATTACCGCGCCGGTTACAACGGCAGCACGCTGGAGAAGGACAGCCTCAGCATCGAGGAGGGCGCCGAGCACGCCAAGCAGCTCCTCGACCACCTCGGCATCGACAAGGCGCACGTCATGTCGTACTCCTTCGGCGGGGTGATCGGCTTCCAGTTCATGCTCTCCTACCCCGAGCGCACGCACTCGGCGGTGCTGCTGGAGCCGTACCTGCCGCGTGAGGGCGCCGAGGCCGAGAAGGCCAACAACGACGCCGTGATGACGGCGATCGAGCTGGTGCAGAAGGGCGACAAGCTCACCGCCGCCTGCGACTTCATGGCCGCCGTCTGCGGCCCGAGCTACCTCGGTTCCGTGGACATGACCTGCCCCCTCGACGTGTGGGAGCGGGTCGAGGAGTGCGCGGACGTCACGTTCAAGGTCGACTTCCCGGCGCTGGGCGGCTGGGGCTTCCGCATGTCCAAGGCCGACCAGCTCGTGCCGGACAAGCCGCAGATGCCGGTGCTGGCCGTGATGGGCCTGGACAGCGAGGCGGCCATGCCCGGCTTCCGCGAGGCGCAGCACTTCCTCATGAACTGGCTGCCCCAGGCCGAGCGCTGCGGCATCGTCGGCGCCACCCACGGCCTGCAGATCATGAACCCGAGAGCGGTCGGCGAAGGCGTCTCGGCCTTCCTCGCCAAGCACCCGATGCAGTAGCACCCGATGCAGTGAGAGGAGAGCGATGTCGGATCTGACGGCTGAGCGACTGGCGGCGGCACACCAGGCGCTGCGGTCCGGCGACCGCGAGCGCGCGCTGGAGTACTGGCACCCCGACGTGCGGTTCCAGTCCCCCGGCAACCACCCGTACGCCGGTTGGCACGACGGCCTGGACGCGTTCATGGGCTTCATCAAGACCTGGCAGCGGCTGGCCGGCGGCACCCTGCGCATGGAGCAGATCGCCTGCCTGGTCAACCCGGTGGACGGCTACACCATCGACGTCAACCGGTGCACCGCCGTACGCAAGCGCACCGGCTCGGACGGCACCTCCTTCTACGAGCACCTGCAGATGGAGGGGGTGGACCTGATGCGGTGGGAGAACGGCCGCGTCGTGGAGGGCCGCGGCGGCATCTTCGGCGACGGGACCGCCAACTTCAGCTCGTTCTTCGGCCCGATCGGCCCCGACGGGCGCAGATCCGACGACTGAGCGGGCGATCCCGGGCGGGCCGGTCGGTACCGGCCCGCTTTCTCGTGCCCGCGGCCCGTCCCCACCCTCCTTCGTGCCCCTTTTTCCGCAGGAACGCGCCCACAGGAGAAGACATGACCCGTTTCCGTGGCGTCCTCCGCGCCTCCGCCGCCGCCCTGGCCGTCACCGCCGCGCTGGCGGCGGCGACGCCGGCCCAGGCGCTCCTGGCCCCGTCCTTCCGGGCCGTGGACCCGCCCGGTGACCCCACCACCCTCTGGAACGTCGACGTGCTGGACGCCTCCCATGCCTACGCCGTCGGCTGGCGCGGCTACGACGGCTCGCCCGACACCTCCGTGCTGCGCTGGGACGGCTCGTCCTGGAGCAGGCTGCCGCTCACCGCCGGGTACGACGTGCCGAGCCCGTGCTGCGTCGCGGCCGTCGCGCCGGACCAGGTGTACGTGACCGGCAGCAAGAGCATCGCCGACGTCTCCTGGCCGCGCTCGGCGTACTGGAACGGCTCGGCCTGGTCGGAGATCCCGCCCCCGCCCGGCTGGACGCCCCCGCTGCCCGGCGACGAGTGGACCGGCCCGATCGCCGCCACCAAGGACGGCTCGCTCTGGTCGATCAGGTACAAGAACACCGGCGGCACCGACATCCTGCGCCTGCGCCAGGGCTCCTGGACCGTCTACCCGCGCACCGAGAACCTGGGCCTGCTGCGCGCCGTCGACGGCGGCGACCAGATCGTCTTCGCCGCCGAGAACGGCGTCGTCCTGTGGGACGGCACGGCCCTTCGCTCGCTGGGCAGGCCCGGCGTCAGCCCCCGGGGCGTGTACGTCGAGGGCCCCGGCAGGATCTGGGTCAGCGGCTACCAGCCCCGTCCCAACCGGCCCGCCACCCCGGCGATCGCCCGCTACGACGGCACCCGCTGGACCGTCTCGGCGCTGCCCGGCGACCCGGGCAACGGCTCGGCGAGCATCAGCGGCGACGGCCAGGGCCACCTGGTCATCCCGACCGGCGGCGGCACCACCTCACCCGCCTACCTGTACTTCGACGGCGCCTCGTGGACCCGGGTCAGCGGCCCGGCCCGCCCGTCGGCCGGGTACGCGGGCGCGTACGCGGTGGACCGCGTGCCCGGCACGTCCACGATCCTGTCGGTGGGCGGCGCCAACGTGACCAGCCTGACCGGGTTCGCGATCAGTGACCTGATCAGCCCCCGCTGAGCGGGCGGCGCGGACCCCGGGAGCGGGGAGGGGCGGCTGGCCCCTCCC
>NZ_JBEXYK010000058.1:0-69350 GCF_040630865.1 Nonomuraea sp. NPDC005730 | reverse complement strand
TATGCATGTGTTTCATGCACTGGCTTTTAACACACTGTTGAGTTCTCAAGAAACGGACGCGTACTTCCTCACCAGAACCCGTTCCCGGATCCTCGCTCAGAGGCGCTCACATTTCACTTCCTTCAGTCTACCAGACTCGGACGATTCTTGTCAAACCGCCCGATCCGGGAGCTTCCGGACCTGCCCCGTTTCGGAGCAACCCTGCTAACTTACTCTAACTTCCAGCCTTTGTCCAACCGCCAGGTCAGACAGCCCGAAAGTCGGGGTTGATCAGAAGGGGTGTCGGGGCTGATCGGCCCCGCGTTGAAAACTCTAGCAGCCCTGAGGACGTCGAAGGTCCATCTTCGGTAACGAATGGACCTTCCCCGCGTTCGTATGGTCTAAACACCGAGCCCGGACAGCTGTGTCTCAAGGCGCGCGATGTCCGCGGCGGCCTGCTCGGCCCGGCCCCGGACCTTGGCGACCACGTCGTCGGGCGCCTTGGACATGAACTGCTCGTTGCCCAGCTTGCCGGCCGCCTGCGCGGCTTCCTTCCGGGCGGCCGCCAGATCCTTCTCCAGGCGCTTGCGCTCGGCCACGACGTCGATGGCGCCCGCGGTGTCGATCTCCACGGTCACCGCGCCCACGCTGAAGCGTGCTGTGGCGTTGAACGTCTCGGCCGGCTCCGTCAGTCGCAGCAACGCGCGGATCGCCCTCTCCTGGGCCTCCAGCGGCGTGCCGGACAACCCCAGACGGGCGGCCACCTTCTGGCCGGGCTTGAGCCCCTGGTCGGAACGGAACCTGCGGACCTCGGTGACGAGCTCCTGCAGAGCGTCGATCTCGGCCTCGGCCGCCGGATCCGCGTAGCGGGCGTCGGTCTGCGGCCAGGGGGCCACGACGATCGACTCGCCACCCGTCACCGCCCGCCACAACTCCTCGGTGACGAACGGCACCAGCGGATGCATCAACCGCAGCAGCGCGTCGAGCACGTGCCCGAGCACGAGCCGGGTGTGTTCGAGCCCCTCCCCGAGCTGGATCTTGGCCAGCTCCAGGTACCAGTCGCAGACCTCGTCCCAGGCGAAGTGGTAGAGCAGGTCGGAGGCCTTGGCGAACTCGTACTCGTCGAAGGCCGCGTCGGCGGCGCTCACCACGGTCTGCAGGCGCGAGAGGATCCAGCGGTCGGCCGCGGTGAGGTCGAGCCCGTCGAGCGAGCCCACCGCCGCGCCGTTCATCAGCGCGAACCTGGTGGCGTTCCAGATCTTGTTGCAGAAGTTGCGCGAGCCGGCCGCCCATTCCTCGCTCACCGCCACGTCGGCGCCGGGGTTGGCGCCGCGCAGCAGCGTGAAGCGGGTGGCGTCGGCACCGAAACGCTCAACCCAGTCGAGCGGGTCGACCACGTTGCCGAACGACTTCGACATCTTCTTGCCGTACTGGTCGCGGACCATGCCGTGCAGGGCGACGGTCTGGAACGGCGGGCGGCCGTCCATGGCGTAGAGGCCGAACATCATCATCCTGGCCACCCAGAAGAACAGGATGTCGTAGCCGGTGACGAGCACGGAGGTCGGATAGAACTTCTCCAGCTCCGGGGTGGAGTCGGGCCAGCCGAGCGTGGAGAACGGCCACAGTCCGGAGGAGAACCAGGTGTCGAGGACGTCGGAGTCCTGGGTGTAGCCGGCCGGCGGCTCCTCGTCGGGACCGACGCAGACGACCTCGCCGCCCGGGCCGTACCAGACCGGGATGCGGTGGCCCCACCACAGCTGGCGGGAGATGCACCAGTCGTGCATGTCGTCGACCCAGTCGAAGTAGCGCTTGGCCAGCTCCGGCGGGTGGATGCGGGTACGGCCGTCGCGCACGGCGTCGCCGGCGGCCTTGGCCAGCGGCGAGACGTTGACGAACCACTGCAGCGACAGCCGCGGCTCCACCACGGTCTTGCAGCGCGAGCAGTGGCCCACCGAGTGCAGGTAGGGGCGCTTCTCGGCGACGATGCGGCCCTCGGCGCGCAGCGCGGCGACCACGGCCGGGCGCGCCTCGAAGCGGTCGAGCCCCAGGAAGGGGCCGTGGGCGGTGATGACACCGCGTTCGTCCATGACGGTGAGGGACGGCAGCGAATGGCGGCGGCCGATCTCGAAGTCGTTGGGGTCGTGGGCCGGGGTGACCTTGACCGCGCCGGTGCCGAAGGCGGGATCGACGTGCTCGTCGGCGACCACGGGAATCATGCGGCCGGTCAGCGGCACCTCGACCATCGTGCCGATCAGGTGGGCGTAGCGCTCGTCGGAGGGATGGACGGCCACGGCGGTGTCGCCGAGCATGGTCTCGGCGCGGGTGGTGGCCACGACGATCTCGTCGGAGTAGCGGATCGAGACCAGCTCGCCCTCGTCCTCGCTGTGCTCGACCTCGATGTCGGACAGCGCGGTCAGGCAGCGCGGGCACCAGTTGATGATGCGCTCGGCGTGGTAGATGAGCCCGTCGTCGAAGAGCTTCTTGAAGATGGTCTGGACGGCCCGCGACAGCCCGGGGTCCATGGTGAAGCGCTCGCGCTCCCAGTCGACGCCGTCGCCGAGCTTGCGCATCTGGCCGAGGATCCTGCCGCCGGACTCCTCCTTCCACTCCCACACGCGCTCGACGAACGCCTCGCGGCCCAGGTCGTGGCGGGACAGGCCCTGCTTGGCCAGCTCGCGCTCCACGACGTTCTGGGTGGCGATGCCGGCGTGGTCCATGCCGGGCAGCCACAACGTCTCGCGGCCCTGCATGCGGGCGCGGCGGGTCAGCGCGTCTTGGACGGAATGGTCGAGCGCGTGGCCGATGTGCAGGACGCCCGTCACGTTGGGCGGAGGGAGGACGATGCTGTACGGCACGCGCGAGCTGCCCGGGTCGGCGTGGAAGTAGCCTTCGGACACCCAGCGCTCGTAGCTACGGGTCTCGACGTCGGCCGGCGTGTATTGGGTGGGCAGCTCTTGCGTGGTCACAGTGACCAATTCTAGGGAGCCGGACAAGCGAAACGCCCCCGGGTTGAATCCCGGGGGCGTTTCCGAAGACGGTCAGGCCGACTTCTCGCGCGGCGTGCGCTGCTGCTTGGCGACGAGCTGGTCGCGCGGGACGAGCGTCGGGATCGCGTGTTCCAGCACCGACTCGCGGGTGATGACCACGCGGGCGACGTCCTGGCGGGAGGGCACCTCGTACATGACGGACTGGAGCACCTCCTCCAGAATCGCGCGCAACCCGCGGGCGCCGGTGCCGCGCAGGATGGCCTGGTCGGCGATGGCCTCCAGGGCGCCGTCGGTGAACTCCAGCTCCACGCCGTCGAGCTCCAGCAGCTTGCGGTACTGCTTGACCAGCGCGTTGCGGGGCTCGGTGAGGATCTGGATGAGGGCCTCGCGGTCGAGGTTGTGGACCGAGGTGATGACCGGCAGGCGGCCGACGAACTCGGGGATCATGCCGAACTTCAGCAGGTCTTCGGGCATCACGTCGCCGAAGATGTCGGCCGTGTCGACCTCTTCCTTCGAGCGGATGATGGCGTTGAAGCCGATGCCCTTCTTGCCGATGCGCGACTCGATGATCTTCTCGAGGCCGGCGAAGGCTCCACCGCAGATGAACAGCACGTTGGTGGTGTCGATCTGGATGAACTCCTGGTGCGGGTGCTTGCGCCCGCCCTGCGGCGGCACCGAGGCCGTCGTGCCTTCGAGGATCTTCAGCAGCGCCTGCTGCACGCCCTCGCCGGAGACGTCGCGGGTGATCGACGGGTTTTCGCTCTTGCGGGCGATCTTGTCGACCTCGTCGATGTAGATGATGCCCGTCTCGGCCTTCTTGACGTCGTAGTCGGCGGCCTGGATGAGCTTGAGCAGGATGTTCTCGACATCCTCGCCGACGTACCCGGCCTCGGTGAGGGCCGTCGCGTCGGCGATGGCGAAGGGCACGTTGAGCATCTTCGCCAGAGTCTGTGCGAGGAGAGTCTTTCCCGACCCGGTCGGCCCGAGCAGCAAGATGTTGCTCTTGGCCAGCTCAAGGCCGTCGTCTCTGCCCCGGTCGCCGGACTGCACCCGCTTGTAGTGGTTGTAGACCGCCACCGAGAGCGCCTTCTTCGCCTTGTCCTGTCCGATGACGTAGGCGTCGAGGAACTCGTAGATTTCCCTCGGCTTGGGCAGGTTGTCCCACTTGAGCTCGGAGGACTCGGAGAGCTCCTCCTCGATGATCTCGTTGCAGAGATCGATGCACTCATCGCAGATGTAGACGCCTGGACCGGCAATGAGCTTTTTGACTTGCTTCTGACTCTTCCCGCAGAAAGAGCACTTCAGCAGGTCTCCCCCGTCGCCGATGCGTGCCACCCCAGATACTCCTTTGCGTGGGACCGCCCTGCTCACGCGAGCAGTGTCTCCGGACATCCTCCGGACTAGGCCGAACCGCTCAGGTTTCGACGTTACCGTCTTCTGGGCCCTCAGTGAGCCCCCTAGCGGCGAGTCGCACCGGAACGTGCCCAATTGGGCAGCGCTCCGGTGCGTCACATCTCAACTAGGAAGCAACGGCCTGAGCTCGTTTCTTCCTGGTCGGGATGATGTCGTCGATCAGACCATACGCCTTTGCCTCGTCCGCGTTGAGAATTTTGTCGCGTTCGATGTCCTTGCGGACGTCGGCGGAGGCCTTGCCCGTGTGCTTCGCCACGATGTCCTCGAGGAGGGATCGCATGCGGAGGATCTCGCGGGCCTGGATCTCGATGTCGCTTCCCTGGCCACCGCCCTCGGTGGAGGGCTGGTGGATCAGCACCCGGGCGTTGGGCAGCGCGAAGCGCTTGCCCGGGGTGCCGCCGGCCAGCAGCACGGCCGCGGCGGACGCGGCCTGGCCGAGGCAGACGGTCTGGATCTCCGGCCGGACGAACTGCATCGTGTCGTAGATCGCCGTCATGGCCGTGAACGAGCCGCCGGGCGAGTTGATGTAGATGCTGATGTCACGGTCGGGGTCGAGCGACTCCAGCGTCAGCAGCTGGGCCATCACGTCGTTGGCCGACGCGTCGTCGATCTGCACTCCGAGGAAGATGATGCGGTCCTCGAAGAGCTTGTTGTACGGGTTCATCTCCTTCACGCCGTAGGACGTGCGCTCGACGAAGGAGGGGAGAACGTAACGGCTCTGGATGTTCATGTCAGCTCCCCCTAGGAGACCGGGCCCACGGAGGGCACCTGCCGCGCGCTGCGCACCACGTGATCGATGAAGCCGTAGTCCTTCGCCTCCTCGGCCGTGAACCAGCGGTCACGGTCGGAGTCGGACTCGATCTGGTCCAGCGGCTGCCCGGTGTGGAAGGCGATCCGCTCGGCGAGCGTCTTCTTCACGTAGAGCATCTGCTCCGCCTGGATGGCGATGTCGGCCGCGGTGCCGCCGATGCCGCCGGACGGCTGGTGCATCATGACGCGGGCGTGCGGCAGGCCGTAGCGCTTGCCGCGGGCGCCGGCGGTGAGCAGGAACTGCCCCATGGAGGCGGCCATGCCCATCACCACCGTGGACACGTCGTTAGGCACATATTCCATCATGTCGTAAATCGCCATACCGGCACTCACCGAGCCCCCCGGCGAGTTGATGTACAGCGTGATGTCGCGCTCGGGGTCGTCGGCCGCGAGCAGCAACAGCTCGGCGCAGATCCGGTTGGCGATCTCGTCATTGACCTCCTGACCGAGCACGATGATGCGCTCACGCAGCAGGCGCTGGTAAAGCTGGTCCTCAAGCCGGAAGGACGAGCCGTTCTCACGGCCTCGCGACTCAGGCTGATAGAAGGTCGGCGGGCTGGTCACAGCGTCACCTTCCGATGCGTCGTAAGTGATTGGCTTTGCTTGTGACCTTAACGCGCGACGCCCACAGGTCATGCCCGGTCCCCCGTACTGTTCGCTGACGGCGCAGGTCTGGGTGACCGGTCTTCTGTCAGCCTACGCCGTTCCTCCACGTCCAGCTCGTGGTCCGGCTCTGTGGGCGTTTCGGCATGGATGGCTCCGTGCCGGTGGGGCTCTTGGAGCTTGTGGGGTCGCGTACCGGTGGACGCCCCCCGGTGGCGGGGACGCGGTCGCGCGGGCGGTGGCGGTGAGGGGCTGTCAAGCCTTCGGAGGGCGGCCCCCGCACCCGAGGGACGGACCGCGCCCCGCGGGATCGTCAGGAGCCTTCTGGGCGCGCACACGCGCTCGGTCGCGCTCGCGGACGCGCATGGCGCGCCGCCGAGGCCGGAGAACGACGAAGCCCCCGGACCCATGGGGTCCGGGGGCTTCGAGGAAGGTCAGGCTTCGGCCTTCTCCTCGGACTCGGCGGCCTCGTCGGCCTCGTCCTCGACCGGGGCGCCGTTGATCTCGGCGTAGATGGCCTTGAGGTCGACCTCGTTGCCCTCGCCGTCGACGACCTTGGCGGCGTCGCCCAGGACGGACTTGGCCTTGTCGCGGACGATCTCGACCATGGCCAGCGTGAGCTGGTCGTTGTCGGCCAGGTGCTTGGCCAGCTCGTTGGGCTGGACGCCCATCTCCATGGCGCGGCGCACCACGAAGTTGGTCAGCTCCTGCTCGTTGACGCCCAGCTCCTCGGCCTTGACGATCTTGTCGAGCACGAAGCCGACCTTGAGCGCCTTGGCGGAGTTGCTGTCGAACTCGGCGAAACGCTCCTCCTCCGTCGTCTGGTAGAGACGGAAGAAGGCGTCGCGGCTGAGGCCGCTCTCGGCGATCTGGTGGTCGAGGTTGTGCTTGCGTGCGTCGACCTCGGCCTTGAGCGCGCTCTCGGGCAGCGGGATGTCGATCTTCTCGAGCAGCGCGTCGAGGGCCTTCTCGCGGGCCTGGACTACCTGGTCGATGAGCTTGTTGCGGCGGGCCTGCTCGCGGATGCTGGCCTTGAGCTCGTCGAGCGTGTCGAACTCGCTGGCGAGCTGGGCGAACTCGTCGTCGAGCTCGGGCAGGACCTTCTCCTTGACCGACTTGACGCTGATGATCACGTCGGCCTCCTCGCCGGCGTTCTCGCCGCCGACGAGCTCGGTCTTGAAGCTCTTCTCCTCGCCCGCGGACATGCCCGCGAGGGCGTCGTCGAGGCCCTGGAGCACCGAGCCGGCGCCGACCTCGTAGGAGACCTCGCTGGCCTGCTGCTCCTCGATGTTCTCGCCGTTGATCTCGGCGCGCAGGTCCATCACCACGAAGTCGCCGTTGGCGGCCGCGCGCTCGACGCCGGTCAGCGTCGCGAAGCGCTGGCGCAGCGAGTCGAGCTGCGTGTCGACGTCTTCGTCGGAGACCTCGGCGGAGTCGACGGTGACCTCGGCGCCCTGGTAGTCGGGCACCTCGAAGTTGGGCCGGATGTCGACCTCGGCGGTGAACTCGATCTGCTCACCGTCGTCGATCTTCGTGACCTCGATGTCGGGCTGGCTCACCGGGAACACGTCGACCTCGTCGACGGCCTGGCCGTAGAGCTTGGGCACCGCGTCGTTGAGGGTCTCCTCCAGCACTACCGCCCGGCCGAAGCGCTGCTCGATGATGCGGGCCGGAACCTTGCCAGGCCGGAACCCGGGGACGCGCACCTGCTGCGCGACCTTCTTGTACGCCGCATCCATGCTCGGGCGCAGCTCTTCGAACGGCACCTCGACGGTGAGCTTGACCCGGGTCGGGCTGAGCTCCTCGACAGCGGTCTTCACGGAATGGTCTCCTTGATCAAGCTACGAGTGATCGCGGGCGCGTCCATTCGGTACGGCTCACGCGCCGCGCCCACATGAGCGGCGTTGGGCATGCTCCGCCACGGCGGGATCCAACGCCGATGGCCAGTCTAGGGCAGATGCGTACCGAACAACGACGCCGTCGCCGTCAGAACTCCTCGGCGATCGTCCGCAGCAGATCGATCGTCTCATCAGGAGTGGTGCTCACGGCGCACAGCCGCTCCATGACCTCTGTGTATCGGTCCACGTCCTCACGCTTGTCCAGGTACAGGGCGCTGGCCAGTTGCTCGACGTAGACGACGTCGGGCAGGTCGCGGTCGGGGAAGCGCAGGATGCTGAAGGCGCCGCCCTCGGCGCTGTGGCCGCCGAAGCTGAACGGCATGATCTGGATGGTGATGCTGGGCTGCCGCATGAGGTCGATGAGGTGTTCGAGCTGGGCGCGCATGACCTCGACGCCGCCGATGGGCCGGCGCAGCGCCGCCTCGTCGATCACGGCCCAGAAGACGGGGCCGTCCGGCCGGTCGAAGATGCGCTGGCGTTCGAGCCTGAGGTCGACCCTCCTGGCGATCTCCTCCGGCGCGATGCCCGCCGCACCGGCGGTGACGACCGCCCTGGCGTACTCCTTGGTCTGCAGCAGTCCAGGCACGAACTGGACCTCGTAGGTCCTGATCCGGGCGGCGGCCTCCTCAAGGCCGACGTACGCCTGGAACCACGTGGGCAGGACGTCGTTGAACCGGTGCCACCAGCCGGGTTCGTTCGCGGTGGAGACCAGGTCGAGGACGGCGGCTCGCGCCTGCGGGTCCACGACGCCGTACAGGGTCAGCAGGTCGGAGACGTCACGTTCCTTGAACCCCACCCGGCCCAGTTCCATGCGGCTGATCTTGGATTCGGAGCCCCTGATGAGGTGGCCCGCCTCCTCGCGGGTGACGTTCTTCGCCTCCCTGAGCTTTCGCAGCTGGGAGCCCAGGAGGATGCGCAGCGCCGTCGGCCCGGAACCCGGCTGGTTCTGCGTCACTTTGCCTCCTATCAAGGTCCGCACACACAGTGACACCACATTGCCGGGTATGACAAGGTCTCAACCTCGTGTCCGATTAGGAGAGATTTGCCCCAAAAGGCGCATGCTGTTGCACATTGCAGCTGCACGTGCATTTGGGTCTTGCAGCCGCCGCGTTCGTGACCCATGATGGCTTAGTGCATTGTGGGCCAAACATGCACTAAACCGAGGGCTACGGGGAGGTATCGGCGGCATGGTGGAGGATCCTCTGGCCACTGCCGATTGCCTGCAGATCACCCGTGAGGTGGGCTTCGACCACCTGCTCAAGGGCGGGAAGCCGAACATGACCGCGTGCCCCCTGCCCTTCCAGGCCGACTCGGTGAAGACCGCCAGGGACGTCACCCGCTCCACGCTGCGGGGATGGGGCCTGCACGAGCTGAGCGACGACGCCGCGCTCGTGGTGTCCGAGCTGGTGACGAACGCCGTCAGGTACGCGATGTACGCGGCCGGCCGGCGCGAGATCGAGCTCCTGCTGATGCGCGTGTCGCCGCACGTGCTGCTGGCGGTGGCGGACCCGAGCGACGAGGTGCCGCGCCGCAAGGAGCCGGACTTCATCTCCGAGAACGGACGCGGCCTCTACATCGTCGAGACCTACAGCCAGTGCTGGGGCTGGGACCCGCTCGACCGCGGTGGCAAGGCCGTGTGGGCGTTGTTCCGCGCCGAAGAGGGCGCCGAACAGGGCTGAGCCCCCGCCTGCCGCTACTCGCCGGTGACGCCGTCGATGCGCTCGCGCAGCAGGTCGGCGTGGCCGTTGTGGCGCGCGTACTCCTCGATCATGTGGACGAGGATCCAGCGATGGGTGCAGTCCTGGCCGTTCCGGTCGCCCACGGCGTCGAGGGGCTTGGCGGCCGAGATGGCGCGGGCGCGCTCGATCTCGTCCTGCCAGGTGGCGAACGCCTCCTCCACCGAGGCATCGTCCACGTCGTTGAAGTCGGCGTCGTTGTCGACGTCCTTGTTCCAGAGGCGGGGGATGTCCTCGCCGTTCAGCACGCGGCGGAACCAGACGCGCTCCACGTGCGCCAGGTGCCGGACCAGGCCGAGCAGCGACATGCTGGACGGCTCGGCGGAGCGCAGCCTGAGCTGCTCGTCGGTCAGGCCGGCGCATTTGACGGCCAACGTGCCGCGATGCCATTCGAGCCAGTTGTCGAGCATGGCCCGTTCGTCGCCGGCGAAGGGTGGGGGTACACGATTGTCTGTCACGCCTCGACCTTAGTGGGCAGTTCGTCCGGCTTCGGCGTGCGTCCTGGAAAGGCAAGAGGCCCCCTCCGTGTCGGAGGGGGCCCGCTGACCTGGTCGGGGCGACAGGATTTGAACCTGCGACTTCTTGCTCCCAAAGCAAGCGCGCTGCCAAGCTGCGCCACGCCCCGCCTCGCCGGGTGCGCATGCGCTCCGCTACTCCGGTACGCTTACGCCCTGACGACCGGATGAAGTCTAGACCAGAGTTCGACCGGTTCGCGCGGACGTAGCTCAATGGTAGAGCCCTAGTCTTCCAAACTAGCTACGCGGGTTCGATTCCCGTCGTCCGCTCTCGTAGGCGAAAGGCCAGGTCATCCCCGGTTCGGGGGGCCTGGCCTTTTGTGATCTTCGGGGGCGTAGGCTGGCGTCGATGCGTGCACGTCCGATCTCCCGGGAGGCGCTCGTCGAGGAGCTGGCCGAGCTCGTCGCCGCGCGGCCCAGGGACGCCTGGGTGCGGGTGGCGGTCGACGGGGCGCCCGCGGCGGGGCCCGGCGCGCTGGCCGACGAGCTGGTCGCGCCCCTGCGGTTGCGCGGGCGGCCCGTGTTGCGGGTGTCGGCGGGCGACTTCCTGCGGCCGGCCTCGCTCCGGCTGGAGCACGGCCGGACCGATCCCGACGTCTTCTACGAGGACTGGCTCGACGTCAAGGCCCTGCTGCGCGAGGTGCTCGAACCGCTGGAGCCGGGCGGCTCGGGGCAGGTGCTGCCGGCGTTGTGGGACAGCGGGATCGATCGCGCGTACCGGCTGCCGTACCGGGAGCTGGCGCCGGGCGGGGTGGTGCTCGTGGACGGGACGCTGCTGCTGGGGCGGGGGCTGCCGTTCGAGGTGAGCGTGCACGTGTGGCTGTCGGCGGGGGCGCTGGCGCGGCGCACCCCGCAGGACGAGCGGTGGCGGCTACCGGCCTACGAGCGGTACGAACGGGAGGCGCGCCCGCAGCGGGCCGCCGACGTGGTGGTCAGGGCCGACCATCCGGACCGGCCGGCGGTGCTGACGGACGGCTGAGCCCGAGCAGCGCGTCCAGCTCGGCGACGGTCTGGGCGTTCGAGGTGAAGCGCACGGCGTGCAGGCCGGCCGCGCGGGCGCCCTCGACGTACGGCTCGTGGTCGTCGAGGAACACCGTGGCGGCAGGGTCGGCGCCGAGGGCGTCGCAGACCATCAGGTAGATGCGCGGGTCCGGTTTGCGCACGCCCGCCTCGTGCGAGTAGACGATGTGGTCCACCAGGCCGGCATAGCCGTACGCGGCCTGTTCGCGTTCCCTGGCGCCGACGAAGCTGTTGCTCACCAGGCCCGTGCGGTAGCGCGGACGAAGGGCGCCCAGGTACGCCATGAGCTCGGTGTTGGGGGTGCCGAGGTACTCCGTCCAGACGTCGGCCATGAACGCCCCGGCGTGCGCGCCGAGCAGCTCGGCCACCTCGGCGCCGGCCTGCTCCTCCGTCACCTCTCCGACCGCCCCGGCCAGCCAGGTCGGCTCCAGGTGGGCGTCGATGTGACCAGCGGGCAGGCCGAGCCTGTCCTCCCATCTGGCCGTCACGCCCAGGGACGGCGTCAGCTCCAGCACTCCGCCGATGTCGAACACGACCGCATCGATTTTCATATGCTCCTCCTGTGAACTGTTTCAACCAAGGTAAAGAAGGAACGTGTCCGCGTCCATACCCTTGACGGCTCACAAGGGCGGCTCAAACTGAAACGGTGATCCCTGGCAACTGGTACAACATCGTTCCCGATCTTCCCGTGCCGCCTCCGCCGCCCCTGCACCCCGGCACCCGCCGTCCCGTCGGGCCGGACGACCTCGCGCCGCTGTTCCCCATGGAGCTCATCGCGCAGGAGGTCAGCGGCGACCGCTATGTGCCCATCCCCAAGGAGGTCATCGACGTCTACCGGCTGTGGCGGCCCACGCCACTGATCAGGGCGCACCGGCTGGAGAAGGCACTCGACACACCGGCCCGCATCTACTACAAGTACGAGGGCGTCTCACCGGCCGGGTCGCACAAGGCGAACACCGCGGTGCCGCAGGCGTACTACAACGCCAAGGAAGGCGTGCGGCTGCTGACCACGGAGACCGGCGCGGGACAGTGGGGGTCGGCCCTGGCGTTCGCCTGCGCCCAGTTCGACATCGAATGCCGAATCTGGATGGTTCGCGCCTCCTACGACCAGAAGCCGTACCGGCGCTCGCTCATGCGCGTGTACGGCGCCACCGTCCACCCCAGCCCCTCCCCTCTCACCGGCGCGGGCAGCAAGGCGCTGGCCGACGACCCCACCTCCCCCGGCAGCCTGGGGCTGGCGATCAGCGAGGCGGTCGAGGTGGCCGCCGCGAACCCCGAGGCCCGGTACGCGCTCGGCTCGGTGCTCAACCACGTCCTGATGCACCAGACGGTGATCGGTGAGGAGGCTCTGGCGCAGCTGCCCGAGCTGCCGGACCTGGTCATCGGCTGCACCGGCGGCGGCTCCAACTTCGCCGGCCTCGCCTTCCCCTTCCTGCGGGAGAAGCTGGCCGGACGGATCGGCACTCGGTTCAGGGCCGTCGAGCCGGCCGCCTGCCCGTCGTTCACCCGCGGCGTGTACGCCTACGACTTCGGCGACACCGCCGGGCTGACGCCGCTGCTCAAGATGCACACCCTCGGGCATTCCTTCGTCCCCGACCCGATCCACGCCGGCGGGCTGCGCTATCACGGCATGGCGCCGCTGCTGTCCCACATGTACGAGCTGGGGCTGTTCGAGGCGGTGACCCGTACCCAGAGCGAGTGCTTCGAGGCGGGCGTGCGCTTCGCGCGCACCGAGGGCATCGTCCCGGCACCCGAGCCCACGCACGCGCTGGCCGAGACCATCGCCGAGGCGCTGCGCTGCAAGGAGAGCGGCGAGGAGAAGGTGATCCTCACCGCGCTGTGCGGGCACGGCCACTTCGACCTGACCGCCTACGACCGCCACCTGGCCGGCGAACTGGAGGACTACACGCTTCCGCAGGAACGCCTCGACCAGGCGCTCACCGAGCTGCCCGGCTGAGATGACAACGGGTGGCCGCGGGATCGCGGCCACCCGTGTTCAGTTCGCGTTCGGGCGCTTCCCGTGGTTCGCCTTCTTCTTCTTGCGCCCCCTGCCCTTGCGTGCACGTTTCGCCATGGGCTCACCTCCGACGGTCGGGATCGTGACCTACAAGGTCTCCCCTGCCCGCGCGTCGCACAAGCGATACGCCGTGACCTAACATTCCTCAACAAACTCGTGTCATAATTTGGTGGAATCTGTTGGAAGGGGTGGGCGTGCTCGCACAGCAGCGTCAGCAGACGATCCTGGAACGCGTGCGCAGCAGCGGCGGCGTCCGGGTGGCCGACCTCGTGCGCGAGCTCGGCGTCTCCGACATGACGATACGCCGCGACCTTGAGGTGCTGGCCGAGCGCGGGCTGCTGGAGAAGGTCCACGGCGGCGCGACGGCCCTCGGCCCAGGCTCGACCGAGGAGCCGGGCTTCACCGCCAAGTCCGCCCGCCAGCAGCAGGAGAAGGAGGCCATCGCGCGGCACGCGGCCACCCTCGTCCGTCCGGGCACCGCCGTGGCGCTCTCCGCCGGCACCACCACGTGGGCGCTGGCCCACCACCTGGTCGCGGTGCCCGAGCTGACCGTGATCACCAACTCGATCCCCGTCGCCGAGGTCTTCCACCGCAACCCGCGCGCCGACCGCACGGTCGTGCTGACCGGCGGCGTGCGCACGCCCTCCGACGCGCTGGTCGGCCCCGTGGCGGTGGCGGCGATCCGCCGCCTGCACGTGGACACGCTCTTCCTCGGGGTGCACGGCATGAGCCTGCGCGCCGGGTTCACCACGCCCAACCTGCTGGAGTCCGAGACCGACAGGGAGCTGGTGGCCGCGGCGCACCGGCTGGTGGTCCCCGCCGACCACACCAAATGGAACACGGTCGGCATCAGCACGATCGCCGAGCTGACCGAGGCCGACGTGGTCATCAGCGACGCGGGGCTGCCCGAGGAAGCACGCACCGAGCTGGCCGAACGGGCCGGAGAACTGATCATCGCGGAGGGCACGCCTTGAAGCGCACCATCACCCACCTGGCAGACGGCCGAGAGCTGATCTACTTCGACCGGCGCGACGACGCCGACCGGAGCGCGATCGACCGGCGGCCGCTCGACCCGCGGCCGGTGGCCTCCGAGCTGCGCTACGACCCGCTGACCGAGGAGTGGATCGCGATCGCCGGCCACCGGCAGACGCGGACGTTCCTGCCGCCGGCCGACGAGTGCCCGTTGTGCCCGTCGTCCGACACGCGGGCGTCGGAGATCCCGGCTCACGACTATGACGTGGTGGTGTTCGAGAACCGCTTCCCCTCTTTTTCCGGAAATTTTGGGACTTATGGGGATGTCGGTGGCCTGAGTGAGGTGCGGCCGGGTGTCGGGCGGTGTGAGGTGGTCTGCTTCACCTCCGACCACTCCTCCTCCTTCTCGAGGCTCTCCAACGCCCAGGTCAGGCTGGTCATGGAGGCGTGGGCCGACCGTACGGCCGAGCTGTCCGGCATCGAGGGTGTCGAGCAGGTGTTCTGCTTCGAGAACAGGGGTGAGGAGATCGGCATCACGCTCCCCCACCCGCACGGGCAGATCTACGCCTACCCCTACGTGACCCCGCGCACCAAGCTCCAGCTCGGGGCCGCCTCGCGGCACACGGGCGGCAACCTGTTCGCCGACGTGCTGGCCGCCGAGCGGGCCGCCGGCACCCGGGTGGTGGCCGCCAACGAGCTCTGGACGGCGTTCGTGCCGGCCGCCGCGCGCTGGCCGTTCGAGGTGCACGTGTATCCGCACCGGCAGGTGCCCGACCTGGCGGCGCTGTCGGAGGAGGAGCAGGCCGCGTTCGCACCGCTGTACACCTCGGTGCTGCGGGCGCTCGACGCGCTGTTCGGGGTGGCGATGCCGTACATCTCGGCCTGGCACCAGGCGCCGGTGCGGTACGGCCGCGAGCTGGCCTACCTGCACCTGGAGCTGTTCAGCATCAGGCGGGCGCCCGGGAAGCTGAAGTACCTGGCGGGCTCGGAGTCGGCCATGGGCGCCTTCGTCAACGACGTGCTGCCGGAGGAGGCGGCACGCATGTTGCGATCACGGATTGATCACTAATTGGTTTCTCATTAAAGTCGCATGACTCGTGATCTACCACTAATATCCCGTTAGACATCGGCCATAACGGTCGTTGTACGCCTAATCCCGGGCGTGTTGCCCGGGAGCCGGGGACCCATCGCATCCGGGGTGAATCCGCGCAAGTGGTAGGGACTGCTCCCGTGCCCGAACCCGTCAGCTAACCCGGCCGGCAGAGGGAGAGGAACAACCACGTGGCGGCTTCGTCCCCCGCGAGTCTTGCCGTCGGTCTCATCACCGCCACCGCCCTGCTCGTCCATCCGGCCGCCGCCTCAGCCGCCGTGTCGGCCGCGCCCAAGCCGTCGGAGGCGCAACTGCGGGCCCAGCTCAAGCAGCTCAACCGCAAGGTCGACAAGCTCATCGAGACGTACAACCTCAAGCGGGTCGAGCTGGCCAAGGCCCAGCAGGCCGCCACCGCGGCCCAGCAGCGGCTCACCGCCGCCGAGCAGGCGGTGGCCACGGCCGAGCAGCGGGTCGCCGAGATCGCCCGGCTGCGCTACCAGAACGGCGACACCTCCCTGCCGGCGTTCATGATGACCCCGGACGGCGGCGGCGCGGCCGTGCTCGAACAGCTCACCGCCGAGCAGCAGGCGGTCGTCGACAGCGTGGCCAAGGCCCGCGACGACCAGAAGAAGGCCGCCACGGCCGCCGCCGCGCTCGCGACGGAGCTCAAGGCGGGCACGGCCGAGGTGGCCGAGCAGCGCGACGACGCCCAGGACGTCATCGACGACATCAAGAAGAAGCTCCAGGACCTCGTCCCGTTCGGGCCGGGCAAGAAGTCCGACGGGAGCTGGGCGCCCGAACTGCCGTCCGGCTCGGACAACATCACGCCGCGCACCCAGCTGATGCGGGCGCAGGTGCGGAAGAACTTCTCGCTGCCGTACGAGGTGGGCTGCTTCCGGTCCGGCTCCAGCGGCGAGCACCCGCTCGGCCGGGCCTGCGACTTCATGATGAGCACGGGCGGCACCATGCCGAGCGCCGTCAACAACGCCCTCGGCGACCGCCTGGCCGACTGGGCGCTGAAGAACAAGGCCAAGCTGGGCGTCAAGTACGTGATCTGGAAGCAGCGCATCAACCAGGGCTCGGGCTGGCGCTCGATGTCCGACCGCGGCAGCATCACCGAGAACCACTACGACCACGTGCACATCTCGATGAACTAGCCGGGTCCGGCGGCTCAGCGGATGCCGGTGAGCTTGTCGGGGTTGGTGACCGAGTAGACGGCGGCGATCCGGTCGCCCTCGGACGTGAGGTCGACGACGACCACGGCCAGCGGGCCGTCACCGGAGAAGACGAGCGCGCACGGGTCGCCGGCCACCCGCCGGTAGCGGAGGTCCACCGCGCCCGGGGTCAGCGTCGCGGCGACGGACATGAACAGCGCGGCGACCCGGTCCCGGCCGTGGACCGGGTGCAGGCTGGTGGCGGGGCCCTTGCCGCCGCCGTCGGTCCACAAGGTCACGTCCGGCGCCAGCACCTCCAGCAGGGCGCGCAGGTCGCCGCCGAGGGCGGCCGCGGCGAACCGTTCGGTCACCTCGGCGTGGACGTCGGGCTCGGTCCGGTGACGAGGACGGCGAGCGTGGACGTGGCGGCGCGCGCGGGCCGCGAGCTGCCGGACCGCCGCCGGCGTGCGCCCGAGGATGTCGGCCGTCTCCGGATGGCTGAAACCGAACACCTCGTGCAGCACGAAGACCGCTCGTTCCAGCGGTGACAGGGTCTCCAGCACGACCAGCACCGCCATCGACAACGACTCCCCGCTCTCGGCGGCGCCCCCGGCGTTGTCCGGGGCCGTGACCAGCGGTTCCGGCAGCCAGGGGCCGACGTAGGTCTCCTGCCGGCGGCTCAGGTCCGCCCGCCGGGCCAGCGCCTGGTTCACCGCGATCCGCACCAGATAGGCCCGGACGTTCTCCACCGGTCCGGCGTCCGGCCTGCGATGCCGGGCGGACCAGGCCAGCCACACCTCCTGCAGCACGTCCTCGGTGTCGGCGACGCTGCCGAGCATGTTGTAGACCACGGAGAACAGCAGTTCCCGGTAGCCGAGGAACTGCTCGGTGGCGGCGTCGGCCGGATGCCGCGGGGTCGGTGTCATGGCGTGCCTCCTCATGTGTCGCAACCGAAGAGTCCCGTCGTGCGGCGATTGTGACATGAAGGCATCAGGCGTGATCTATGCCACTCATGTCACAGTTCCCGGCTGGTTGCCCCTCTGTGGTGGCGTCACGACTCACAAGGGAGAGCTTCGATGCGTACATTGATCCGCGACGTCAGGGTGTTCGACGGCGAGCACACCATCGCGAGGGCCGACGTGGTGTTCGAGGACGGCCTGATCGCCGCGGTCGGCACCGGCGCGGACCAGCCGGCCGATGCCGAGGTGGACGGCACGGGCCGGACGCTGCTGCCCGGCCTGATCGACGCGCACACCCACGTGTTCGACGGCAGCCTGGCCCAGGCCCTGCGGTACGGGGTCACCACCGAGCTCGACATGTTCTGCCTCCCGCAGATCCTCGCCGGGCAGCGGCGGCTGGCCGCCGAGAACGACGACGTGGCCGACCTGCGCAGCGCCGGCACGCTGGCCACCGCGCCGGGCGGGCACCCGACCCAGCTGCTGGCGGCCCTGGCGGGCACCGTCCTGGACGGGCTCGACGTCACGGCGATCGACTTCGTCGCCGATCCCGCGCAGGCGCCGGCGTTCGTCCGGGCCAGGGTGGCCGAGGGGGCCGACTACCTCAAGATCGTCATCGACGACGGCGCCGTGCACGGGGCCGACCTCCCCGTCATGACGGCGGAGGTCGCCGCCGCCCTGGCCGCGGCGGCGCACGAGGCGGGCCTGCTGGTCGTCGCTCATGCGATCACCGCCGCCGAGGTGGGGATCGCTCTCGACGCCGGCGTCGACGGCCTGGCTCACGTGTGGACCGACCTGGCGCCGGACGACCCGGCCTCGCCGCGCCTGGCCGACCGGGTGCGCGACCAGGGGGTCTTCGTGGTGACCACGCTCGCCTACTTCGAGGCGATCACCGCCCGGCACGTCGAGACGGCCGACTGCGCCCGCCCCGGCAGCTCCGCCCACGCCGTCGGCGCGCTGCGGGCCCTGCGCCGCGCGGGTGTGCCCCTGCTCGCCGGGACCGACGCCACCCCGTTCGTGCCTGCCCACGGCGCCGGCCTGCACCGCGAGCTGCAGTTGCTCACCGAGGCCGGGCTCGGCGCCGAGGAGGCGCTCGCCGCCGCGACCAGCGTCCCCGCCCGGCACTTCGGGCTGGGCGACCGGGGCCGGATCGCCCCCGGTCTCCGTGCGGACCTGGTGCTGGTCGAAGGCGACGCCACCCGGGACGTCACCGCCGTCGGCGACATCGCCGAGGTCTGGCGTCGCGGGGTGCGCCAGACCCGGTAGCCCGTGGCGCGCCGACCTGCTCAGCCGAGCGTGAGAGGGTTGACCAGGTCGGCGTAGACCAGCAGACCGGCCATGATGATCAGCACGAACGCCATCGCGTACGTGAGCGGCAGCACCTTGGCGATGTCGACGTAGCAGGGCTCGGGGCGGCGCAGGATCCTGGCGTAACCGCGCTTGATCCCCTCCCACAGGCCGCCCGCGATGTGGCCGCCGTCGAGGGGCAGCAGCGGGATCAGGTTGAACAGGCCGATCGCCAGGTTGAACCCGGCCAGCAGGCTGACGAAGGTGAACAGCTTGCTCTTGTTGGACATGTCGGAGGCCAGGATCTCGCCGCCGAGCCGGCCCGCGCCCACCACGCCGACCGGGCCCTCGGGGTCGCGCTTGTCGCCGGAGAAGGCGGCGTTCCAGACGCCGACCATCTTCGCCGGCAGGTTGACCATCGAGCCCACGACGCGGCCGGTCAGGTCGCTCATGTAGCCCGGCACCTGCCCGATGCTCTGCTGCTCGAAGACCTGGGAGGGCACGACGCCGAGGAACCCGACGCCCTTGTCGACCTTGCCCTCGTCGGTCAGGCTCGCCATGTCGCGGGCGATGAGGGCGACGTCGAGCGTCATCGGCCTGCCGTCGCGGACGATGCCGAGCTTGACGGGGCCGGCGCCGTGGCCGCGGATCAGGCGGGTGGCGTCCTGCCAGGTCTCGATCTTCTGGCCGTCGAGGGAGACCATGCGGTCGCCGACCTTGACGCCCGCCTTGGCGGCCGGGGTGCGCTCGTCGGTGGGCGCGCACGTCTTGCGCACCTCGGTGGTCGGGATCACGCACGTGTTGGTGTCGGGCGACACGATCGGGGCGGTCTTCGGCAGGCCGATGCCGACCAGCAGGATGCTGAAGAAGATGAAGGCCAGCACGAAGTTCATCGCCGGGCCGCCCGACATGATGATGATCTTCTGCCACCACTTCTTGCGGTAGAAGACGCGGTCCTCGTCGCCGGGCCGCACCTCCTCCATGGCGGCGTCGCGGGCGGTCTCGATCAGGCTCTGGAACGGCCCGGTCCCCGCGCTCCGCAGCCTGCCGGGGTCGTCGCCGGGACGCGGCGGCAGCATGCCGATCATGCGGATGTAGCCGCCGAGCGGCAGCCACTTGATGCCGTACTCGGTCTCGCCCCGGCGGATGGACCAGGCCGTCGAGCCGAAGCCGACCATGTACTGGGTCACCCGGACACCGAAGATCTTGGCCGGCACGAGATGGCCCACCTCGTGCAGGCCGACGGAGACCATCAACCCCACCAGGAAGAGAAGGATCCCGGCGACAAAGAGCCAGTTCATCTACGCGCGCTCCAGGCAGACAGACGGTCTCGACGTTCCCAGACTAGTCGAACTCATCACATCCCTCGGGCTTGCCCGCACTTTGGTGAATCAACGGACCGCATTGACAGTGAGCGATCAGCCGATCACCCTGGGAGACGATGGAGGGGGACGTCTTGATCCGCATACTCATCGCCGAACACCTGCCCTTGGTGCGACGCGGTCTGCAGGCCACGCTCGAAGCCGAGCCCGACCTGCGGGTGGTCGCCGAGACGGGCTGCCCCGACGGTGTGCTGCCGGCCGCGCGGTCGAGCGCGCCCGACGTCGCGATCGTCGACCTCGACCTGCCCGGCCTGCCGGTCGCCACGCATCTGACCGAGCAGGTCCCCCGCTGCTCGGTGCTGATCCTGTCCGCGCGGCCGAGCCCCGGCCAGGTGCGCAGGGCGTTCAACGGGAGCGTGCTGGGGTTCATGAGCCTGCGGGTGGCGCCCGAGCGGCTGGCCGAGGGGGTGCGCCAGGTCGCCGCGGGCGGGCGGGCGGTGGAGGCCGAGCTGGCGGTGGCGGCCCTGCAGTCGGCCGCCAACCCGCTCACCAGGCGGGAGCTCGACGTGCTGCGCATCGCGGCGGGCGGGGCGAGATCGACGGAGATCGCCGACCAGTTGTTCCTGTCGGTCGGCACCGTCCGCAATCATCTGTCGCGGATCATGTGCAAGACGGGCGCCCGCAACCGGCTCGACGCCGTGCGCATCGCCAGCGACAGCGGCTGGTTGTGAGGGACCGGACGGGATGACGGGCCCGGTGGAGCCGCGCCGCTCCGCCGGGACCCGAACAGTCAGATGATCTCAGCCCGCCGACCCCGTTGCCAGTGACCGCCATCACGACCTGACCCGTGTGAAACGTCACTACGGACGCCAGATCAACACCAGCGCGCAGTCGTCGTTGTGGCCCGAGGACATCGCGTTGACCAGCGCCCTGGCGCCGTCGCGGAAGCCGGAGGGCAGCAGCCGCTCCGCCTCGCCGAGCAGCCGGTCGAGCCCTGCGTCGATGTCGCGCCCCGGCTGCTCGATCAGGCCGTCGGTGTAGAGCAGCAGCGCGTCGCCCTTGCGCAGGGTGCCGCTGTCGGGCTCGCAGTGGAGGTCGGGCACCACGCCGAGCACCACGCCCTTGGCCGAGGCGACCTGCCAGTTGCCGGTGCCGGAGTCGAGCTTCACGACCGGCGGATGGCCGGCCGAGGTGATCGTGTAGTCGCCGGTGGCCAGGTCGAGGCGGACGTGCACGGCCGTCACGAAGCCCTCGTCGCCGCGCTGGCGGTGGAGGTAGGCGTTGCACGCGGGCAGGAAGTCGTCGACCGAGCCGAGCAGCCCGCCGAACGTGCCCGACAGCAGCAGCGCGCGGGTGCCGGCGTCGACGCCCTTGCCGGAGACGTCGACGAGGGCGATCTCCACGGAGTCGCCGTCGCGCATGGAGACCAGGAAGTCGCCGCCGAACGACGAGCCTCCGGCCTGCTTGAGCACCACCTTGCCGCCCCAGTCCTTCGGCAGCGGGGGCAGCTCGCCCTGGCTCCTGAGCCGGTCGCGCAGCTCCAGCAGCATCGCGTCGCCGCGCAGCCCCTGCACGCCGAGCTTGCCCCTGGTACGGGCCATGAGCACGGCAAGCACAGTGGTGAACACGATCGTCACCGTGAGCCCCAGCCCCACCCGCGCCACCCCGAGCGTGGCCGCGACGTAGGTCAGCGCGACGCCCACCGCCACCAGCAGCTTGACCAGGCTGCGCAGCCGCAGCTGCAGCCCGCCGATCAGGGTGACCAGGATGAGCAGCGACGGCGAGAACCACTCGGTGGACACCTTCGCCGCCAGCAGCCCGATGACGAGCGAGAGCACGGTCAGCGTGATGAGCAGGTTGCGGTCACGGGCCAGCGGCCCTCTCCGGACGAACCGGACGGCGGACACCAGGAACGGCACCCGCACCAGGACCGCGCGGACCCGTGGCGGAATCAACGGCGCCGGACGGGAACTCATGATGCGTGTGACTGTATCGGTCTGACCCCTGTTTGGGCAGCCCACTTGACCAACGCCTTGATCATTAAGCACGGATATTGGGTGGCCGTCCCCCTTTGCCCGCTCCTACCGTGGACGGATGACCTATCCGATCCGTCCCATTGACGAATCCGAGTGGCCGGGCTTCGCCGGCGTGCTCGCAGAGGGGTTCGGCTGGACGCCGCATCCCACCCAGGACGAGCGGTTCAAGGCGGCCACGGAGTTCGACCGCACCCTGGTCGCCTTCGACGGCAGCACCATGGCGGGCGTCACGTCCGTCTTCAGCCTCACGATGACGGTCCCCGGCGGACGTCAGATCCGCGTGGGCGGCGTGACCGCGGTCAGCGTGCTTCCCTCGCACCGCCGCCGCGGCGTGCTGTCCGCGCTGATGCGCCGGCAGCTCTCCGACATCCGCGACCGCGGCGAGACGGTGGCCGCCCTCTACGCCTCCGAGTCGCTGATCTACGGCAGGTACGGGTACGGAAGAGCGGCCAGCGAACTGTCGTACAAGATCGACAAGCACCGCTCGGCCTTCGTGCGGGACGCCCCCACCGACCCGGCGCTCCGGCTCAGGGTGGTCTCCCCCACCGAGGCCAGGGCCGACTTCGAGAAGCTGTTCGCCGCCGTCGTGACCCGGCGTCCGGGCCGGTACGAGCGCAACCGGCACGTCTGGGACGCCTTCCTGGCCGACGAGGAGCACGACAGGGGCGGCTGGGGCTCGCTGCGCGCGGTGCTCGCCGAGGACGACGAGGGGGTGCGCGGTTACGCGCTGTTCCGCACCAAGTCGGCGTGGGACCCCAACGGCGTGCCCAGCGGCGAACTGCGGGTGCTCGAGCTGGAGGCGACCGACCCGGCGGCCTATGCCGTGCTGTGGCGCAACATGCTGGACCGTGACCTGATCACCAAGCTGGAGGCGTACGCCCGGCCGGTGGACGACGCCCTGATCGCGCTGTTCGCCGACTCCCGCCAGCTGCGCGCGACCTGGTCCGACGAGCTGTGGGTACGCCTGGTCGACGTCGACAAGGCCCTCACCGCCCGCGCCTACGCGGCCCCCGTGGACCTGGTGATCGAGATCGAGGACGACGTGTGCCCGTGGAACGCCGGCCGCCGGCGGCTCACCGCCGACACCACCGGCGCGGAGTGCAAGCCGGTGGACGACGAGCCGCACCTGACGGTGCCGGTGTCCGCGCTCGGCGCGGCGTACATGGGCGACGGCCTGCTCGGCGCGCAGCTCGACGCGGGCCTGCTGCGCGAGCACACGCCGGGCGCGGTGCGGGCGCTGGCCGCGGCCATGGCGTGGAGCCCCAAGCCGCTGGCCGGTCTGGTGTTCTGAGACACAGGACGTAGGCTCGGAGCATGGCCCTGCAAAGTCTGCAGATAACCGCGACCATCGCCATGCGGGCCCGCGACGTGTCCAGGCCGTCGAAGGAGCAGCAGGAGGCCGCCGACCGGCGGCCCCTGCGCGACGAGATGCCACGGCGCGAGGCCAGGCGCAAGACCTAGGGCAGCGAGGGCAGCTGGCCGATCGTCTCGTAGGTGGTCAGCTGCGCGATGCGCCTGCTGTGGCGCTCGCTGCCGGAGAAGGAGGTGGTCAGGAAGACCTCGACGAACCTGGTCGCCTCCTCGGTCGTGTGCATGCGCGCGCCGATGCTGACGACGTTGGCGTTGTTGTGCTCGCGGGCCAGCGAGGCGGTCTCCTCGCTCCAGGCCAGGGCCGCGCGGATGCCGCGCACCTTGTTGGCCGCGATCTGCTCGCCGTTGCCCGAGCCGCCGATCACCACCCCCAGGCTGCCGGGGTCGCCGGCGACGCCCTCGGCGGCGCGCAGCACGAACGCCGGATAGTCGTCCTCGGCGTCGTAGACGAAGGGACCGCAGTCGGTCACCTCGTGGCCGTGGTCCTTGAGCCAGGACACGAGGTGGTTCTTGAGCTCATAGCCGGCATGGTCGGCACCGATGTAGACACGCACCCGCCCAGTCTTCCACAGCCCCGCCGATCCCACTCGCTGGCTAGAGTAAGGACCCCTACCGTTCCCCAGTCCTTACGAAAGTGGAGACGCATGCGTGAGATCCGCGTCATCGGCGATCCGGTGCTGCGCACGCCCGCCGAGCCCGTCACCGACTTCGACCGCGAGCTGCGCCGCCTGATCGAGGAGATGTTCCAGGCGATGTACGCGGTCAACGGCGTGGGCCTGGCCGGTCCGCAGATCGGCGTGTCGCGGCGGCTGTTCGTCTACGACATCGCCGGGCGCAAGGGCCATGTCGCCAACCCGGTGCTCACCGTCGACGACGCCGAGGAGGTCTCCGACGAGGAGGGCTGCCTGTCGGTGCCCGACCGCCGCACCCGCACGCCGATCTACGCCCCCGTCGCGCGGGCCGCGGGCGTCACCGTCGAGGGCATCGACCGGCTGCAACGGCCCGTGCGCATCAAGGCCCGCGGCTCGCTGGCGCGCTGCTTCCAGCACGAGACCGAACACCTCGACGGCAAGCTGTACGTGGACCGCCTGCCGAAGGACGAGGCCCGCAGGATCATGCTGCGCGCCTAGGCCGCGGCGGGCGGGGGCCTACAGCTGCAGCGACTTGATCTCCAGATACTCCTCCAGGCCGAACTCGCCCAGCTCGCGGCCCACGCCCGACTGCTTGTAACCGCCGAAGGGGGCCAGCGGGTTGAACTGGCCGCCGTTGACGACGACCTGGCCGGTGCGCAGCTTGCGGGCGACGGCCACCGCGCGCTCCTGGCTGCCCGACCAGACCGCGCCGGCCAGGCCGTACCTGGTGTCGTTGGCGATCTCCACGGCCTGGCCCTCGCTCGTGTACGGGATCAGCGCCAGCACGGGCCCGAAGATCTCCTCCTGCTCGATCGTCATGCCCGGCTCGACCCCGGCGAAGACCGTGGGCTCGACGTAGAAGCCGCGCTCGCGGGGGCGCTCGGTGCCGCCGGCGACGAGCCTGGCGCCCTCCTCCTGGCCCCGGTTGATGTAGCGGACCACCCGGTCGCGCTGGGCCGCCGACACCAGGGGCCCGACCCTGGTGGCCTCGTCGAAGGGGTCGCCGACGGTGTACTTGCGGGTCGCCTCGACGGCCAGGCGGACGGCGTCGTCGTACTGGTCGCGGTGGACGATCATGCGGCTCCAGGCCGAGCAGGTCTGGCCGGCGTTGATGAAGCAGTTGGCCACGCCGACCTTGACGGCCGTGGCCAGGTCGGCGTCGGGCAGGATGATGTTGGCCGACTTGCCGCCGAGCTCCAGCGCCACCCGCTTGACGGTCTCGGCGGCGAGCGCGGCGACCCGGCGGCCGGCCGCGGTGGAGCCGGTGAAGGAGACCATGTCCACCTCGGGATGGGCGGCCATCGCCTCACCGACGACCGGGCCGCGCCCGCTGACCAGGTTGAACACCCCGGGCGGCAGGCCCACCTCGTCGAGGATCTCGGCCAGCGCGTACGCCGCCAGCGGCGCCACCTCGCTGGGCTTGAGCACCACCGTGCAGCCGGCGGCCAGCGCCGGGCCGACCTTGCAGATGATCTGGTGCAGCGGGTAGTTCCAGGGCGTGATCGCCGCGACGACCCCGATCGGCTCCTTGACCAGCAGGGAGTTGCCGATGCGGGACTCGCGCGGGTAGCTCTCGGCCAGCTGCGCGTAGGAGGACAGGACGGCCGCGGGCATCAGCGTCTGCACCTTGAGCGCGAAGCCGAGGGGCGCGCCCATGTCGGTGGCGATCGTCGCCGCGACGCTCTCGGCGCGCTGTTTGAGCAACTCGGCCGCGTCGCCGAGGAGCTTCCCGCGCTGGGCCGCCGAGGTGTCGGACCAGGCGGGGAACGCCTCGCGCGCCGCCGACACCGCCGCCTCGACGTCGTCGGGGGTGCCCGCCGGCACCCGGTCGATGATCTCCTCCGTGGCCGGGTTGGCGACCTCGACGGACTCGTCTGACGTGGAGGCGTTCCAGGAACCGCCGATATACAGCTGGCGCATGGGTCCATCCTCGCGTGCACGACGTGGGCTGGCGAGAGCACGGAGCGGGCAGAGGGAGATTCCTCATCCTCGGCGCGCCCGAGAACCTACCGCCGGGGTATGAGTCTTACCCCGGCGGTGGACGACATATCTAGTCGAAGGTGGGCTGTCTGGTACGAGTCCGCTTGAGCTCGAAGAAGTCCTCGAACTCGGTGACGAGAAGCACGCCGTCCCACAGCCTGCCCGCGTCCTCGCCCTTCGGGATGGACGTGATCACGGGGCCGAAGAAGGCGTTGGCGCCGACGCGGATGACCGGGGTGCCGACGTCCTGGCCGACCAGCGTGATGCCCTCCTGGTGGGAGGCGCGTACGGCGTCGTCCCACTCGGTGGAGTGGGCGGCGGCGGCGAGGTCGCGGCTGAGGCCGATCGCCACCAGGGAGTCCTCGATCAGCTCGCCGAGGCGGCTGAGGTCCTTCATCCCGCGCTCGTTGTGCAGGCGGGTGCCGAGCTCGGTGTAGAGCGGCCCGACGACCTCGTCGCCGTGCGCGGCCCGCGCGGCGGCCACCACGCGGACGGGTTCGATGGCCCTGGCGATGGCCTCACGGTAGGACTCGGGCACGTCGTTGCCCTCGTTGAGGACGTTGAGGCTCATGACGTGCCAGCGCGGCTCGATGGCGCGTACCTTCTCCACTTCGAGAAGCCATCGTGACGTCGCCCAGGCAAATGGGCAGAAAGGATCGAACCACAGGTCCACGGGAATCTTCTCAGTCACGTGGGGCCATAACCTGAGGGTGTCGAGGTCCTATTCCCGGCGTGGCAGGATACCGACAAACTACAACGAAGTGGTGAAAAGGAGCGCAACTTGGCAGGCAACCTGACCCGGGACGAGGCTCGTGAGCGCGCCCGGCTGTTGAAGGTCGAGTCGTACGAGGTCGCACTCGACCTGACGGAGGGGGACGAGCGCTTCGAGAGCGTCACGACGGTGCGCTTCACCAGCACCAGTCCGGGCGCCTCCACCTTCATCGACCTGCATGGCGCCAACGTGCGCAAGGTCACCCTCAACGGCACCGACCTCGACGTCTCCTCCTACGACGCCGACAAGGGCCGCTTCCCCCTCCCCTCGCTGGCGGAGTCCAACGAGCTGCTGGTCGACGCCGACTGCAGCTACATGCGCACGGGCGAGGGTCTCCACCGCTTCGTGGACCCGGTCGACCAGAAGGTCTACCTGCACAGCCAGTTCGAGACGGCCGACGCCCACCGCATGTACGCCTGCTTCGACCAGCCCGACCTCAAGGCCGTCTTCCAGCTCACCGTGCTGGCCCCCGCCGACTGGGAGGTCGTCTCCAACGGCGCCGCGGCCAAGGTCGAGGACCTCGAAGGGCAGTCCGGCCGCCACGGCGGCGTCCAGGCGGCCAGGCGCTGGGAGTTCGAGCCGACGCCGGTGATCTCGACGTACATCACCGCGCTGGTGGCCGGGCCGTACTACAAGGTCACCTCCGAGCACGACGGCATCCCCCTCGGGCTCTACTGCCGCGCCTCGCTCGGCGAGCACCTCGACGCCGACAACCTCTTCGAGGTCACCAGGCAGGGCTTCGACTTCTTCCACCGGGTGTTCGGCGTCCGCTACCCCTTCACCAAGTACGACCAGCTCTTCGTGCCCGAGTTCAACGCGGGCGCGATGGAGAACGCCGGTTGCGTGACGTTCCTGGAGGACTACGTCTTCCGGTCCCGGGTCACCGACGCGGTCGTCGAGCGGCGCGCCGAGACGATCCTGCACGAGATGGCCCACATGTGGTTCGGCGACCTGGTCACCATGCGCTGGTGGGACGACCTGTGGCTGAACGAGTCCTTCGCCACGTACGTGTCCGTGCTGGCCCAGGCCGAGGCCACCCGCTGGGGCAACGGCGCGTGGACCACGTTCGCCAACGTGGAGAAGTCCTGGGCCTACCGCCAGGACCAGCTTCCCTCCACCCACCCGATCGCCGCCGACATCCCCGACATGCAGGCGGTCGAGGTCAACTTCGACGGCATCACGTACGCCAAGGGCGCCTCGGTGCTCAAGCAGCTCGTCGCCTACGTCGGCCTGGACAACTTCCTGGCCGGGGTGCGCGACTACTTCGCCGAGCACGCCTGGGGCAACACCGAGCTGAAGGACCTGCTCGCCGCCCTTGAGCGCACCTCGGGCCGCGACCTGTCGTCGTGGTCGAAGGAGTGGCTGGAGACCGCGTGGGTCAACACGCTGCGGCCCTCCTTCGAGGTGTCCGACGGCCGCTTCACCTCCTTCGAGGTGCTGCAGGAGGCCCCGGCCGACTACCCGACGCTGCGCTCGCACCGCATCGCCATCGGCCTGTACTCGCTGGCCGACGGCGTGCTCACCCGGACCAAGCGGGTCGAGCTCGACGTGGTGGGCGCCCGTACCAGCGTGGCCGAGCTGGTCGGCGCCGAGCAGCCCGACCTGGTGCTGCTCAACGACGACGACCTGACCTACGCCAAGATCAGGCTGGACGAGCGTTCCCTGCGCACGCTCGTCGAGGGCGGCATCGCGGCCTTCACCGAGTCGCTGCCGCGCGCCCTGTGCTGGTCGGCGGCCTGGGACATGACCCGCGACGGCGAGATGTCCACCCGCGACTACGTCCGGCTGGTCATCTCCGGCGCGGGCACGGTCTCCGACATCACGGTCCTGCAGGCGGTGCTGCGCCAGGCGCGCCAGGCCGTCCAGCAGTACGCCGCCCCGGCCTGGCGGGCCGAGGGCGAGGCGCTGCTGGCCGCCGAGCTGCGCTCGCAGATCGGCTCGGCCGCGCCCGGCTCCGACCACCAGCTCGCCTTCCTCCAGGCGTTCGCCCCGGTGGCGGTCTCCGGCGCCGACCTCGACCTGCTGCAGGGCATCCTCGACGGCACCGGCGTGCCCGAGGGGCTGACCGTCGACGCCGACCTGCGCTGGACGCTGGTGGCCGCGCTGGTCTCCGGCGGCCGGCTGGGCGAGCCCGACATCGCCGCCGAGCTGGAGCGCGACCCTACGGCGACGGGTGAGCGGTCGGCCGCGCTGTGCCGGGCCGCCATCCCGACGGCCGAGGCCAAGGCGGCGGCCTGGGAGCGGATCGTGGGCGGCGACCTGGCCAACCACATCGCCCGCAACACCATCGCCGGCTTCCAGGACGCCCACCACGCCGAGCTGCTGGAGCCGTACCGGGAGAAGTACTTCGCCGAGGTCGGGCGCGTCTACCGCGAGTGGACGTTCGAGAAGGCCTCGACGTTCGCCATGAACTGCTTCCCCGCGCTGCTCATCGAGCCCGCCACGGTCCAGGCCGCCCAGGACTTCCTGGCCGCCGAGCAGCCGCCGCAGGCCCTGCGCAGGCTGGTCCTGGAGGGCGCCGACGGCGTCAGCCGCGCTCTGCGCAACCGCGAGACCGACGCCGCGTCGGCCTGATCCGCCCGGGTCCCCGCCATGCCCGGCGGGGGCCCGGCTTCGCGCTGCGCCGAATACGGCCTGAGCACGGAGACCGGGTGTTAGCCTCAAGTACGTGCTAGGCGCCGGTACCACGCTCAACGACCGCTACGTGCTGGCCGACCGCCTCGGCGGCGGCGGCATGGGCGAGGTCTGGCGTGCCGACGACCTGGTGCTGGGCCGGGCCGTCGCGGTCAAGGTGATGATGCCCGCGCTGTCGGAGAACCCCACCTTCACCCAGCGCTTCCAGAACGAGGCCAGGGCCATGGCCACGCTCAGGCACCGCGGCGTGGTCGGCGTCTACGACTACGGCGTCCACGAGGCCGACGGGCGCCGGGTCAGCTACCTGGTGATGGAATACGTCCGGGGCGAGTCGCTCGACCGGGTCCTGCGGCGCGGCCCGCTCGGCGCGCACGAGGCCATGCGCCTGGTCGCCGAGGTGGGCGACGCGCTGGCCGCGGCCCACGCCCAGGGCATCGTCCATCGCGACGTCAAGCCGGCCAACCTCATGGTCCGGCCCGACGGGCAGGTGGCGCTGACCGACTTCGGGGTCGCCCACTCCGGCTCGGCCGGTCACCTCACGGCCACGGGCACCATGCTGGGCTCGGCCGCCTACTGCGCGCCGGAGATGGCCGCGGGCAACGAGGTCACCCCGGCGGTCGACGTCTACGCACTGGGCGTGGTGGCCTACGAGTGCCTGACCGGGCGGCTGCCGTACCAGGGGGACACCCCTGTGCAGATCATCTTCAAGCATCTCAACGCACCCGTGCCCGAGCCGCCCGCCGACCTGCCTCCGGCCGTGCGCCAGGTGGTGACGCGGGCGCTGCAGAAGGACCCGGCGCAGCGCTGGTCGTCGGCGTCCGACATGGCGCGGGCGGCCCGCGCGTCGGTCACCGGCGCGGCCCTGCCCGTCCCGCCGGCGGCCGCGTCCACGACGGGCTCCCACACAGGTCTTCCTACTGACCCGCACACGGGTCTTCCCACGGGCTCCTACCCGGGTCTCCAGCCGACGGGCGTCATGCCCGTGGCCGACACCGGCTCGTCGCTCACCATGCCATCGGCCCCCGACGGCGGCAGGTCCCGCCGGCGTCGCACGCTGACGGCCGTGGCCACGATGGCGGCCGCCGTCGTGGTCTCGGCCGCGGTGGCGGGGTCGGTGTGGCTGCGTCCGGCCGAGCCCGCCAGCACGGGCCAGGTGCTGCCGCCCGCCGACGAGACCACGCAGGCCCACAGCCCGAGCAGCCCCGAGCACACCACCAAGGAGCCGGCGCCGCCGACCAAGGCCGTGCCGACCGCGAAGCCGAGCGGCACCACCAGCGCGACCCCCGGCCCGACCGTGGCCCCCACCACCCCGAGCGCCACGCCCACCGTCTCGCCGAAGCCCACACCGACCGTGACCACCGCCGAGCCCGAGCCGACTCAGGAGCCCACCCAGCCTCCTGAGGAGCCCACGGACGAGCCCACGGTCACCAGCCCGCCCGAAGACGTCCAGTGCGTACGCGCCCCGTGCCCGTGACCACCCCAGGACGTCCGATGCGTGCGCGCCCGTGACCACACCAGGACGTCCGGTGCATGCGTGCCCTATGTCCGTGACTGCTGAAAGATCGTGAGAAAGTCTTCGCGTGGATTCGACTCGTGAGCTGCTGATCGCCCTCGCCCGCCGGTACGCCTTCGCCGATCTGGGGGCGCTCGCCCCCACGGCCGAGATCTCCGACGTGTGCGAGTTCGGGCAGCGGCTGCTCTCGCTCGACGCCGAGGACTTCGCCGCCGAGGCCAGGTCCGTGCCGGCCGACCTGCGCCGGCTCGCCCGCGCCTGCCACATGCCGCAGACGCCGCGGGAGCAGCCGCGCGGGGCCCTGGAGTCGCTCAAGCCCGCCTACGGCCTGCTGCTCGAGGCGATCGCCGTCCGCTGGCACCGGCGGGAGCTGAGCCCCATGATCGCGGCCGTGCACATCGCCAGCGAATACCTGCCGCTGCTGGCGTTCGAGCCGCAGCTCGGCCACGCCGGCGACCCGGCCCGCTGGCCCGCCGGGCTGAGCGCGCCCGGGAGCAGGTTCGGCGTGATCGGCGACCGCGAGTGTGACCACACCAAGTCCGAGCAGTCGGCCACCAACCGCACGCTGCGGGTGTCGGTCGAGCCCGGCGAGGGCTGGCGGGCCTACTTCGACCGGCAGCACAGCCAGCTCGCGGGCGCGCTCGCGGTCTGCGTCGCGACCTGCCGCAACCCCTGCACGGCCATGGACTGGATCGAGCCCGAGCCGCGCGCCGACCTGCAGGTACGCGCCCGTACCGCGCTGACCTTCGCCGAGACGCCGCTCGTCCGGCTGCGGCACGCCGCACCCGTCGGCCACGGGTTCGGGGTGCCGTCGCCGGAGGAGGTGCTCGACGCCTGGGAGCGCAGCCGGACGGCACTGGACAAGAACGCGGTGGGCGCCGCGGCCGCCAAGGACGACGGTTTCCCGCTACCGGGGCTGCCCGCGCTGTTCTCGGCCGTGGCCGGGGCGCCGATCGAACCGTCCGGCCTGCTCGCCGGCGTCAGCGGCCACGTCGTCACCCTGCTGCAACGCACCTGACCAGGCACGCCCGAGCCGACGGGAGCGTTCCCCTCGGGTCCGAGGGGGCGTCCAGGGCCGAAGGGTGCCGCGCGACAGTGCGACCGAGCCGAAAGGGGCGATGCCTCGGCCCGGGGGGTGCCACATGCCTGACCACGCTGGGCACCGCGCCGGCAAGGTCGGCGCGCCCGGGGTTCGGAGGGGCGGGTCAGCGGTGGGAGGTGGCCTGGTCGCCGAGGGCGGTGATGCCGTACAGCAGGCCGCCGATCAGGTCGCCCGCGCTGAAGGCGGTGGCCATCGACAGGGCGGTGAGCCGGCAGGCGCCGTCGCTCAGCCGCCGCCTCGCGTTCGCGCCGGTCACGATCTCCAAGGCGTGCCCCGCCGGATCGACGAACACCACCACGGCGTCGGCCGACTCAGCGCCCAGGGCGGCGTGCAGGCGCTCGGCGAAGTGCCGTCGCGCGCCGACCGGTTCGCCCAGGAACACGCCGAAGCGCAACCCGCTGCGCCGCTCGGCGCCCTGGACGGCCCTCCTGAGATCGTCGACCTGAGCCGTCGTCAGCGCCCGCCTCGACGCCCGGGTCAGCGCCCTCATCGGTGCCTGCGCCGAAGCCTGTGTCGGTGCCCGATCCAAGGACCGCTCCGACGCCTGCGCCGATGCCCCCTCCGAGGGCATTTCCGAAGGCAGTGTCGGTGGCCGCTCGGAGGGGTGTTCCGCGGGCTGGTTCGAGGCGTGCATCAACGTCACCAGCCCGCCGAAGCGCCGCCGAGGCGTTCGTCCGGCTCGGCGGTCGTGGTCGCGGCCGCCGCTGCCCAGTCGGGTTCGGGTGTCCGTGCCCAGGGCGCGACGCCGTCGGCCAGCACCCGTGCCGACGTGCTCACGCCGTGCTCGCTCCCGGACGGCCCGCCCAGCCACACCGGGCCCGGCTCCACCACCCGGGACGAGCCCCGCCCCGGCACCATGACCAGCAGGCTGATCAGTACGAACAGCCCCAAGGACACCCCGATGAGAAAGAGCAGACTTTCCGCCGCGCTGTTCACACGACGAACGTAATCCTCAGGCGGGTGCCCGGCCAGACCCGTACCGCGGGCCCTTCTACCAGACGGACGGCCGCCGCTCGCCCCAGAACCCGCCCACGGCCGCCTCGACCTGGGCCGACAGCGAGATCAGGGTGCCCTCGCCGCCGATCCGCCCGGCCAGCATGACGCCGATCGGCAGGCCCTCGGCGCTCCAGTGCAGCGGCAGGTTGACCGCGGGCTGGCCGCTGACGTTGTAGATCGCCGGGAAGGCGGCGAAGCGCTTCATGCGTTCGAACGTCTCCTCGACGTCGTCCACGTCCTCGAACCAGCCGACCGGCCTGGGCGGCTGGGTGAGGGTCGGGGTGAGCACCGCGTCGTAGGCGTTCGTGATCGTGAGCGCGCCCCTGGTGGCGAGCTGGAGGGCGGCCTGGGCCTGGAGGAACGCGGGGGCGGTGGTGGCCAGGCCACGCTCGCGCAGCCATCGGGTGAGCGGCCTGAGCAGGTGCCGCTGGTCGTCGGCGACCGGGTGCATGCAGGCGAAGGTGTACCAGAGGGTGACGAACTGCGGCACGAGGTCCGCGCCGAACGGCCTGGGGATCTCCACGACCTCGTGCCCGAGACCGGCGAGGGTGTCGGCGGCGCCCTCGTACGCGGCCAGCACCTCGGGATCGACCTCGGCCCCCGGCACGACGGGGTCGGCGTAGCGGGCGATGCGCAGCCGTCCGGGGTCGCGGCCGGCGCAGGCGAGGTACGTGCCCTCGTGCCGGGGCGCGAGGTAGAGGTCGCCGGGCTCGTTGTGCGCCATGACGTCGAGCAGGGCCGCCGCGTCGGCCACGGTACGGGCGATCGGGCCGTTCGTGGACATGCCTGCCAGGTCGGGGATGATCGGGGCGAAGCTGATCCGGCCGCGGGTGGGCTTGATGCCGTACAGGCCGCACGCCGAGGCCGGGATGCGGATCGAGCCCGCGCCGTCGCTGCCCTGGGCGGCCGGCGCCAGCCCGGCGGCCACGGCGGCGGCCGCTCCCCCGCTGGACCCGCCGGCCGACGTGCCGAGATCCCAGGGTGAGCGGGCGGGCGGCGAGACGTCGGTCTCGGTGTAGCAGGGCAGCCCGAACTCGGGGGTGGCGGTCTTGCCCAGCAGGACCGTGCCGGCCTCGCGCAGCCGCGTCACGACCGTGTCGTCCACCGGCGCGACGAACCCCCGGTAGGCCGCCGAGCCGAAAGTGATCGGCACGTCCTTGACCAGATTGAGGTCCTTGACCGGGATCGGCACCCCGGCCAGCGGCCCGTCAGGCAGGTCCTTCTCCAGGCGGCGCGCCTGGTCGAGTGCCTGTTCGGCGGTCACGGTGACGTACGCGCCGACTGAGGGGTCGATGCGCTCGATCCGGTCGAGATAGTGCTGGGCGAGCTCGACCGGTGAGACGTCACGGTCGCGGACGGCCCGGGCCTGCTCGAGCGCGGAAAGCTCATGAATTTCTCGCACGATCGGCACACTAGGCATCTCTAGAGAAGAACGTAAGACATACCCCGAAAACATGAGTGGAACACGATGAGCTGGGCCATAAAACTATGGACAGGTCAACACTAGGAATCATTCCGATCTCCGAGCTACGGTGAGTTACGTGGACTCCGACAACCAGCGAGAAGACGGTCACAACGCGTCACCCATCTGGGTGAGCGACCGGCCAGAGGGCGAGCGCACCGCCGCCGCGACACCATCGGCGCCCACCACCACCTACGCGCCCGTGGAACGCGCGTCCGTGCGTGACCTGCTCCAGCAGCCGCGGTTCCGCCGCCTGCGCAACCGCGCGCTCGTGGCGATCGGCGTGGCGATCGTGGTGGGTTTCCTGCTGCGCGACTGGCGTCTGGGAGTGACCGCCGGGGTGATCGCCGCGATCCTCGAAACGGTCTACCGCGCGCGGTCGCACTCCACGGTGCCGGCGTGGCGGCGTGCGTCCGTGGCCGAGCGGCGTACCGAGGGGCAGCTCCGCAGGCTGGAGCGCAGCGGCTACCGCACCCTGCACGCCAGGGCGATCCCCGGCAGCGAGGCCCAGATCGACCACCTCGTGGTGGGGCCGACCGGCGTCTACGCCGTGGACTCCGAGAAGTGGGACAAACGGCTGCCCGTCCGCGTCCAGTCGGGCAAGAAGCTCTTCCACGGCCCCTTCGACATGAAGCCGCGGCTGACCGAGGCCAAGTGGGAGGCGTCCCAGGCCAGCGAGCTGATCAGCAAGGCGTTCGGCCGTGAGGTCGTCGTCGTGCCCTCCCTGGCCATCTACGGTCCGCCGGTGCCGTGGAAGATCATGACGATCCGCGGCGTCGACGTCTACCAGGGCGACCGGGCCCGCAAGTGGATCACCAAGCGCGAGCGGGCGCTGACCCCGGCCGAGATCGACCGGCTCTACGACATCGCCGCCCAGGTCCTTCCCGCCCGGTACGGCGAGGGCTAGGACGGCCGCCTGACCCCGCGGAGCCATCCTCCGCGGGGTTCTTTCACGCCCGCCGACAGGCGGGCGCCGAAGTCGTCCAGCTCGGCGGCCAGCACGCCGCTGGGCGGCAGCGCGTCCGGCAGGCGGGACAGCAGGGCCGTGCCCACCCCGGCGATGCGGACGATGTGGTCGATCAGCGCCTCCCGGTCCTCGGGCCAGGGGAAGGACGGCTGGGCGATGAGCAGCGAGACGCAGCCGTGCACCGCCGACCAGAGGCCGAGCGCCAGCTCCTCGGGGTCGCCTTCGAGCACGCGGGCCGCCACGCAGGCGGCGACGGCGTCCACCATGTGGCGGAAACACGCGGCGGCGGCCGGTGGCACGCCCTGCACGGCCGAGGGCCGCATCATCAGCACCCGGTACTGCACGGGATGGTCGAGGGCGAAGCGCGCGTAGGCCCGTCCGCAGCGGCCGAGCGCGAGGAACGGGTCGCCCGTCAGGTTCTCGCTGAACATCCGGCCGAACTCGTCCCACACGCGCAGGCAGACCGCCTCCAGCAGCGCTTCCCGGTCGGCGAAGTGCAGGTAGACCGAGGGCGTGGACACCCCGGCGCGCTGGGCGACGGCGCGCAGGGTGAGGGCGTCCTCGCTGCCGGACTCGGTCAGCAGGTCCTCGGCCGCGCGCAGGATCTCCTCCCGCAGCAGGCCGCCTTCTCCGCGCCGGGCGCGCACACGTCTCGCAGCGGTCATGGATCTCAGATTGACGCCGTCAGGTTGACGGTGTCAATCTGAGCTCCTGCGGAAGGGATATCGCGAAAAATGGGGACTTTCGGGGAGGCGACCGCGTTGGTCGCCCGCGGCGCGGACGAGTTCGGCGCCACGCTGGACGCCCAGTGGAGCGTGGGCACCAAGCTGCACGGCGGCTACCTGCTGGCGGTGCTGGCCCGCGCCGCCTGCCAGAGCGGCGCCGGCGAGCGGCACCCGCACGTGACCGCCGTGAGCGGCGCCTTCGTCGAGCCACCCGCGCCCGGCCCGGCCGACGTGCGCGTGGAGCCGCTGCGGATCGGCCGGAGCCTGGCCCAGGTCCGGGTCTCGCTGGCCCAGGAGGGCAGGGTACGCGTCGAGTCGCACGTCACGCTCGGCGTGCTGGACGACGGCGACCCCTGGTGGACCTCGCTCCCGCCGGTCGAACTGCCGGCCGAGGAGGACTGCTTCCTCGCGCCCACCGACCCGCCCGGCGCGGACTTCCCCGTCCCGCTGATGGCCGTGGTCGAGGAGCGCGTCGATCCGGCCCATCTGGCGTTCGCGTTCGGGGCTCCGCGCAGGAAGGGCGAGATCGCGAGCTGGCAGCGTCTGGCCGACGGCTCCGACTGGGACCCGCTGAGCCTGCTGGTGGCGCTCGACCCCGTGCCGCCGGTCTCGTTCGACCTCGGGCTGTCCGGCTGGGTGCCGACGATTCAGCTCTCGGCCTACATCCGCCGGCTGCCCGCCCCCGGCCCGATCAGGGTCCGCCTGTCGGCCACGGACGTCGGCGGCGACCGGATGGACGAGGTGGCCCACGTATGGGATTCCAAGGGGCGGCTGGTGGCCCAGGCCGCCCAGCTCGCGGCCGTACGGTTGCCGGACTGAGCTGTCCGGTGACTGGACACGCGTCTCAGGTGCCGGGCGGGTGGCCGTAACATGTGAAGACTCGCCTCATGATGGGAGAAGCACAATGCCGGCCCTCAGGTCACGTACGGTCACCCACGGCAGGAACATGGTCGGCGCCCGGGCCCTGCTCCGGGCGACCGGCGTAGCCGGGAGCGACTTCGGCAAACCCATCATCGCGGTTGCCAACAGCTTCACCCAGTTCGTCCCGGGCCACGTGCACCTGCGCGAGGTCGGCGACGTGGTCTCGGCCGCGATCCGCGAGGCGGGGGCGATCCCGCGCGAGTTCAACACGATCGCCGTCGACGACGGCATCGCGATGGGCCACGGCGGCATGCTCTACTCGCTGCCGTCCCGCGAGCTGATCGCCGACGCCGTCGAGTACATGGTCAACGCCCACTGCGCCGACGCGATGATCTGCGTCTCCAACTGTGACAAGATCACGCCGGGCATGTTGCTGGCCGCGTTCCGGCTGAACATCCCCACGATCTTCGTCTCCGGCGGCCCCATGGAGGCCGGCAAGACGCCGAGCCGCAAGCTCGACCTCGTCGACCCGATGGTCGCCGCCGCCGACGCCTCGGTGTCCGACGAGGAGCTGCTGGAGATGGAGGAGAACGCCTGCCCGACCTGTGGGTCCTGCTCGGGCATGTTCACCGCCAACTCCATGAACTGCCTGACCGAGGCCATGGGCCTGGCCCTGCCCGGCAACGGCACGATCCTGGCCACCCACAAGCGCCGCAAGCAGCTCTTCGAGGACGCCGGCCGCCAGCTCGTCGAGATCACCCGCCGCTACTACGAGGACGGCGACGAGTCGGTGCTGCCGCGCTCGGTCGCCACCCGCGCGGCGTTCGAGAACGCCATGACGCTCGACGTGGCGATGGGCGGCTCGACCAACACGATCCTGCACATCCTGGCCGCGGCCCGCGAGGCCGAGGTCGACTTCGGCCTCAAGGAGATCAACGAGATCTCGCTGCGGGTGCCGTGCCTGTGCAAGGTCGCCCCGGCCACCAGCAAGTACCACGTCGAGGACGTCCACCGCGCCGGCGGCATCCCGGCCATCCTGGGCGAGCTCGACCGGGCCGGGCTGCTGCACCGCGACGTGCCCACGGTCAACGGGGGCACGCTGGCCGACACGCTGGCCGCCTGGGACGTCAAGTCGCCGACCGTGCTGCCCGAGGCCGTCGAGCTGTGGCACGCGGCACCGGGCAACGTGCGCACGGTGAAGGCGTACTCGCAGGACAACCGCTGGGACTCCCTCGACCTCGACCGGGCGCAGGGATGCATCCGCGACCTCGAGCACGCCTACAGCGCCGACGGCGGCCTGGCCGTGCTCTACGGCAACATCTCGCGCGACGGCGCGGTGGTGAAGACGGCGGGGGTCGACGAGTCGATCTGGAAGTTCAGCGGGCCCGCGGTGGTGTTCGAGTCGCAGGAGCAGGCCGTCGAGGGCATCCTCGGCGGGCAGGTCAAGGAGGGCGACGTGGTGGTCATCCGCTACGAGGGCCCCAAGGGCGGCCCCGGCATGCAGGAGATGCTCTACCCGACCTCGTTCCTCAAGGGCAAGGGCCTGGGCAAGGCGTGCGCGCTGGTCACCGACGGCCGCTTCTCCGGCGGCACGTCCGGGCTGTCGATCGGGCACGCCTCGCCGGAGGCGGCCGAGGGCGGCACGATCGCGCTGGTCGAGGACGGCGACATCATCGACATCGACATCCCCGGCCGGTCGATGGAGCTGCGCGTGCCGGAGGCCGAGCTGGCCGCGCGGCGCGAGCGGCTGCTGGCCGACCTGGGCGGCTACCGGCCGCGCGACCGCAGCCGTCCGGTGAGCGTGGCGCTGCAGGCGTACGCGGCGATGACCACGTCCGCCTCTACCGGCGCCTCGCGTGATCTGTCGCAGCTGTCCCGATAGTTAGGGTGCGGTGGACCTCCGGTCCACCGCACAGATTTTCGAAAATTGTCGGTGGTCGTCCCTATTCTTGGGGTATGACGACAGTCGTGAAGGACGAGACTCGCCCGCTGACGACCGCCGAGATCGCCGCCATCGCCCTCTCCCTCGCTCACCTCGGAGCGGGCCCGCAGGCCGTCGCCGCACGGCGCGGCCTGCAACACGCGCTCGAGCACCTGGAGCTCGACGACGACGTCATCGCGACCACGCTCGCGACCCTGACCGAGCCGCTGCCCGTGGAGACCGCCTCCCGGGCCAGGCTCATCGCCGACGCCATCACCAGCCGCCTCATGATCCGCCTCCACTACCGCGACGCCTCGGGAGCCGTCACCTCCCGCGACGTCGAGCCGGTGACCTGCCTGGTCCACCGCGAATACTGGTACCTGGTCGGCGTGTGCCGGATGCGGCGGGCCATCAGGGCGTTCCGGTTCGACCGCATCATCGCGGTCGAACCCACCCTGACCCCGTCGCGGCCGCACCTGGCCGACCGGTTCCTGCCCTTCCAGCGCCGCCGCCGGCGCACCACTGCGGCATGAGCCGCGAGAAGACCCCTGCGGCCTGAGCCGCGGGCGGATCACCGCGGGCAGAGCTCTGCGGCGTAACCTGCCGCAAGCTTGACCCTCGGGCCCCCGGGCGTTGGTGCGGGGCGTGACAGGCTCGCGCACATGCGCGTCCGGGGGATCTCGCTCATCGCCGCCCTGCTGCCCGTCGTCGTGTCCGCCTGCTCGGCGGCCCCGCGTCCGGCCCCGCTCCCGATCGTGGCGCACCGCCAGGCGGTGACCGTGGAACGCCTGCTGCCGCCGGCCACGCGGCGGGCGCTCGACCGGGCGCTGGAACGTCAGCTGCGGGGCCGTCCGGGGCGGGTGGCGCTCTCGGTGTACGACCGCGCGACGGGCGTGCGGTACTCCTACGCCGAGGGCAGGCCGTTCGTGCTGGCCAGCGTGGCCAAGATGGACATCCTGCTCGCCCTGCTGCTGCTCAGGCAGAGCGAGCACCGGCGGCTCGGCGCGTACGAACGCAGGCTCGCCTCCCGGATGATCCGCCAGAGCCACAACGAGAGCGCGCACGAGCTGTACATGACCGTCGGCGGCCAGGAGGGGCTCAGCCGGGTCCTGCGCGCGCTGGAGGTGCGCGACACCAGGCCGGGCGCCGGCCTGTCGTGGGGCATGACCCTCAGCCACCCGTCGGACCAGGTGCGGGTGCTGGAGCAGCTCACCGACCCCGCCGGGCCGGTGCCGGCCGCGAGCCGCCGCTGGGCGCTGGGGCTCATGTCGTCGGTGGACGAATCGCAGGCGTGGGGCGTCAGCGCCGCCGGCGGCGAGGTGGCGCTCAAGAACGGCTGGCTGCCGGTCGACGCGCACGGCGGACGGTGGACGGTCAACAGCGTGGGCCGGATCGTGCTGAACGGGCACGAACTGCTCATCGCCGTGTTGTCGGAGCGCAGCCCGGACATGGCGACGGGCGTGGCCACCGTGGAACGGGCGGCCCGGCTCGCCGTGGAGGCGTTCACCCGGGCCCGCCGGTCAGGAGCAGCAACCTCCGCCGCAGCAGCCGCCACCACCACCACCACCGCCGGCCGGACGGGGAGCGGCGGCGCCACCGGTCATGGAGACGGTGGACAGCAGTTTGACCGTGTCGCCGTGGCCCTGCGGGCAGGTCGCCGGCTCGTCTGAGGCCGACATGGGACGGGAGACCTCGAACGTGGAGCCGCAGGCGCGGCAGCGGAAGTCGTAACGCGGCATGCGGTAAGCCTAACCCGCTGTGGCCGGTGAGCGGGAGCCGGTGTAGGTCAGGTGCGCATGGTCGGAGACGGGCTCGTAGCCGATCGACCGGTAGATCGCGTTGCTGGTCGGGTTGTCCAGGTCGGTGAAGAGCACGACCCGCTCGCACCGCTCGGCCAGCGCCACTTCGCTGGCGTACGCGGTGACCGCGGCACCGTAGCCCTTCCTGCGGCACGACGGCGGCGTGTAGACCGGTCCGACGCGGCACACGCCGCCGGCCGCCCGGCCCAGCCCGGCCACCGAGACCGGCGCGCCCTCGGCCTCCCACACGAACAGCTCGCGCCCGGCCACCCGCTGGGCGACCCGCTCGGCGACGTCGTGCGCCTCGCCGAGCCCGACCTCGGTCCCGAACGCCTGGTACCAGCTCACCATCAGCGGAAAGTCACCTGGCCCGGCGAGCCGGCCGCGGCCGGGCACGGACGGGACGGCGAGCGCGCCGAGACGGTAGAGCCGTTCGGACACCGTCCGGTCGGGCTCCCCGAGCAGCCGGACGACCTCGGACGTCACCTCGACCGGCCCCACGACCATGGGCAGGTCGCCGCCGAGCGCCTCGACCAGCGGGGCGACGGCCTCGGCGGGCATGCGCGTGAGGCTCAGTGGGGCGGGCGGCGTGCGGAAGGCGGCGGCGCGCACCTGGCCCTCGACGGTCCACCAGGCGAAGAAGGCGTCTTCGGCGGGATGGCCGGCGCGCAGGTTGGCGAGGACGGTCAGCGGAACCGTGTTGCCGACCGGGTCGCCGAGCAGGAACGGCTCGGCGACCGCGGCGAATTCCTCCGGATCGGAGGTGAAGGTCCACATACCCGTCATGGTGGCAGGCGATGGCCTCCGGCTTCAAAAGGGATTCCTAGGCCGCCGCCTCCAGGTAGGGCGCCCATTGAGGATCGCCGACGAGCGAGGCGCCGATGAGCCGCCAGTGGGCGCCCCTCGGCACCGCCGGGAGGACGCGCAGCGTCCATCCCAGCTCCTCCAGGTATTTGTCGGCCTTCCTGTGGTTGCAGGTCGTGCACGAGGCGACGCAGTTCTCCCACGTGTGGGTGCCGCCGCGCGATCTCGGGATGACGTGGTCGATGGTCTCGGCCCGCTGCCCGCAGTAGGCGCAGCGGTAGTCGTCGCGCCGCATGAGGGCGGCCCTGGTCAGCGGGATTCGGGACCGGTAGGGGATGCGGACGTATCTGCGGAGCCTGATCACCGAAGGCACGTCGAGGGTGCAACTCGCCGAGCGGAGCTGGGCGCCCCGCCCGTCGCGGTGCACGACGTCGGCCTTCTCCCGCAGCACCAGCACGATGGCCCGGTGGAGCGAGAGCGTGGTGAGCGGCTCGTAGGTGGCGTTGAGCAGCAGGACCTGGCGCGTCATCGGGCCTCTCCCTGCCGCGCGCGTATCAAAGGGGACATGCCGTGGCATGTCCCGCCTGTCGGCCCCTCCTGGGGCACTGGTGCTTCCGTCACATGGACCTCCGCCGGACGGTCCAGCGGATGGTCACCACGGCACCGTCCTGTCACCAAGTCTGGCGTTAGCCGTAGCGTCCCCGCCACCCCATAATCTTCAAGCCGGAATGACCAGAGGGACACACGTTACGTTTTATGCCCGCTTCACCAGCGCTTTACGCCCCCACCTTGGCAGTAGGGTTCCTGGCATGACGCGAGAGCCTTATCCGACGGCACGCCGCGAAGACGTCGTCGACATCCTGCACGAAACGCCCGTCCCCGACCCCTATCGGTGGCTGGAGGACCCTGACGGCCCGGACACCAAGGAGTGGCTGCTCGCGCAGGCCGAGCTGTTCAACGCCAGTCGTGGCGAGCAGCGGTTCAAGGACCGCATCGCCGAGCTGCTGCGGTCCGGCTCGGTGGGGGTTCCGGCCTGGCGCGGGGAGCGCCGGTTCTTCTCCCGCCGCACGCCCGACCAGGAGCACGCGGTCTACTACGTGGTCGAGGCCGACGGCACCGAGCGGCCGCTGATCGACCCGATGGAGATCGACCCGTCCGGTCTCACCACGCTCGACGCCGTGCAGCCCGACAAGGAAGGGCGGCTGCTGGCGTACCAGATCTCGGTGGGCGGCGACGAGGAGTCGATCCTCTACGTCATGGACGTCGCGACCGGGATGCGCGTCGAGGGCCCGATCGACCGCTGCCGCTACTCCCCCATCGCCTGGCTGCCCGGCGGCGAGGCGTTCTACTACGTGCGCAGGCTGCCGCGCACGGAGGTGCCGGAGAACGAGGCGCAGTTCCACCGCCGCGTCTACCTCCACCGCGTCGGCACCTCGACCGAGGACGACGTGATGATCTTCGGCCAGGGGCTGAAGATGACCAACTACTACGGCGTCTCCGTCTCGCGCGACGGCCACTGGCTCCAGGTCTCGGCGCACGAGGGCACCGCGCCGCGCAACGACCTGTGGCTGGCCGACCTGACCGCCTCGCCCGCCGACTCCCCCGACCTGAAGGTCGTGCAGGAGGGCGTCGACGCGCAGACCGCCCTGGTGTTCGGCCGCGACGGCCGGCTCTACGTCCACACCGACAGGGACGCCTCCCGCGGCCGGGTGTGCGTGACCGACCCGGCCGAGCCCGGCTACGAGACCTGGCGCGACCTGATCCCCGAGGACCCCGAGGCGGTGCTGTCCGACTTCGCGATCCTCGACGACCTGGAGCGCCCGGTCATGCTGGTGGGCTGGACCCGCCACGCGATCAGCGAGATCACCGTCCACGACCTGGCGACCGGCGAGCGCGTCGGCTCGGTGCCGACGCCGGGGCTGGGCACGATCGGCGGCATCTCCGAGCGTCCCGAGGGCGGCTTCGAGGCGTGGTTCGGCTACACCGACAACACCACGCCGCCGACGATCCAGCGCTACGACGCCCGCACGGGCGAGACCACGCTGTGGGCCGCCTCGCCGGGCGCGGTCGAGGTGCCGCCGGTGCGCACGTCGCAGGTAGTGTACCGGTCCAAGGACGGCACCGACGTCCGGATGCTGATCATCTCCCCCGCCGACGAGCGGCCCGGCCCCCGGCCCACGATCCTGTACGGCTACGGCGGCTTCGGCCTGTCCATGACCCCCGGCTACTCGGCCTCGATCCTGGCCTGGGTCGAGGCGGGCGGCGTCTACGCCATCGCCAACCTGCGCGGCGGCGGCGAGGAGGGCGAGGACTGGCACCGCGCGGGCATGCTGGCCAACAAGCAGAACGTGTTCGACGACTTCCACGCCGCCGCCGAGCACCTCATCGAGACCGGCGTCACCACCCGCGAGCAGCTCGGCATCTCCGGCGGCTCCAACGGCGGCCTGCTGGTCGGCGCCGCGCTGACCCAGCGCCCCGACCTGTACGCGGCCGTGGTCTGCTCGGCGCCGCTGCTCGACATGATCAGGTACGAGAAGTTCGGCCTCGGCGCGACCTGGAACGTCGAGTACGGCAGCGCCGACGACCCCGAGCAGTTCGGCTGGTTGTGGGGCTATTCGCCCTACCACCGGGTCGAGGAGTCGGTGGCCTACCCGGCGACGTTGTTCACCGTCTTCCAGTCCGACACGCGGGTGCACCCGCTGCACGCCTGGAAGATGTGCGCGGCGCTGCAGCACGCCTCGGCGGCCGGGCGGCCGGTGCTGCTGCGCAACGAGGCCGAGGTGGGCCACGGCGCCCGCTCGGTGAGCCGGACGGTCGACCTGTCGGCCGACACGCTGACCTTCCTCGCCGAGCACACCGGTCTGTAGTGTCGGGGACATGAGCAGCCTGGGGCCGGCCATCGTCGAGGCCGTCCCCAGCGCTGCGCTGCGGCCGTACGTCCTCAGGTTGTGCGCCTACAGCGAGCACTATCCCGCGCCCGTCACGCGCGCCGAGGCCGCCCTTCCCGGGGCGGTGCTCATCCTGGGCGTCGGCGCGCCGATGGAGGCGTACGGGGAGCGGGTCGGGGCGTTCGCGGGCGGGCTCGCCGACCGGTTCGCGGTCACCCGCGTCAAGGGGCCCTGCGAGGGCGTGGAGGTGGTGCTCACCCCGTTCGGGGCGCGGCGGCTGTACGGGCTGCCGATGCGCCACCTGAGGAGCCGGGTGGTTCCGGTGGAGGCCGTGCTCGGGCCGTGGGCCGGGGAGCTGCTCGACCGGCTGGCCGCGACGCCGTCGTGGCGGGAGCGGCTGGCCATGACCGACCGGCTGCTGACCGAGCGCATCCTGGCCGGGCCGCAGGTGGGCCCCGAGCTGCCGTGGGCGTGGGCGCGGCTGCTGGAGTCGGGCGGGCGGCTCGGCGTGTCGTCGCTGGCCGCGTCGCTGGGCTGGAGCCACCGGCATCTGGTGGCCCGCTTCCACGACCAGGTCGGGCTGGCCCCCAAGACGGCGGCCCGGGTGATCAGGTTCGGCCGGGCGGCGCGGCTGCTGCGCTCCGGCAACCCGATCTCCGCGGTCGCGGCCGAGTGCGGCTTCTACGACCAGGCTCACCTCAACCGCGAGTTCCGGGCGCTCGGCGGCACCACGCCCGGTCAGATTCGTCCAAGACCCGCGGGTGGGCCACAGCGCATGCTGGAGCCATGAAACGCACTGTCTACGCACTGGCCCGCTACGAGCACCCGCAGGCGGCGCTCGACTTCCTGACCGGCGCGTTCGGGTTCCGGGTGCACGAGTCGTCGAAGGACGCCTCCGGAGTCGTCGAGCACGCCGAGCTGTTCGTCGAGGACGACCTGATCATGATCGGCCGGGGGAAACCGGGCGGGCCAGGGATCTACATCGCGGTCGACGACGTCGACGCCCATCACGACCACGCCAGGGCCGCGGGGGCCGTGATCACCATGGAGCTCACCGACCAGCCGTACGGCTCGCGCGAGTACGGCTGCAAGGACCCCGAAGGCAACTCCTGGTTCTTCGGGACCTACCGCCCGTAACCCCTCGGAGAGAGGTCAGCGGGGGAAGACGACGGTCTTGTGGCCGTCGAGCAGGACGCGCTGCTCGGCGTGCCACTGGACGGCGCGGGCCAGCGCCACGCACTCCACGTCGCGCCCGATGCGCACGAGGTCGTCCGTCGAGTGGCTGTGGTTGACCCGGGCGACCTCCTGCTCGATGATCGGCCCCTCGTCGAGGTCGGAGGTCACGTAGTGGGCCGTCGCGCCGATGAGCTTGACGCCCCGGTTGTGGGCCTGGTGGTAGGGCTTGGCGCCCTTGAACGACGGCAGGAACGAGTGGTGGATGTTGATCGCCCGCCCGGCCAGCTTCTCGCACAGGTCCTCCGACAGCACCTGCATGTAGCGGGCCAGCACCACCAGGTCGACCTGGTAGTGCTCGACCAGCGCCAGCACCTCGGCCTCCTGCCTCGGCTTGGTCTCGGGCGTGATCGGCAGGTGGTGGTAGTCGATGCCGTACGACTGGGTGAGCGGGCGCAGGTCGGGGTGGTTGGAGGCGACCGCGACGACCTCGATGCCGAGCGTCTTCGACCTGACCCGGTAGAGCAGGTCGTTGAGGCAGTGGTCGAACCGGCTGACCATGATCAGCACGCGCGGCTTCCTGGCCACGTCGCGCAGCCTGAACTCCATGGCGAAGTCGGGGGCCAGGGCGGCGAAGGCGGCGCCCAGCTCGTCCTCGCCGAGCGGGCCGGAGAACTGCACGCGCATGAAGAACCGCTGGGCGACCCGGTCGCCGAACTGCTGGCTCTCGATGATGTTGCACCCGTGCGCCGCCAGCAGGCCGGAGACGGCGGCCACCACGCCGGGGCGGTCGGGGCAGGACAGGGTCAGGATGTACTCGGCGTGGCTGCTCATGCCTTCACTCTCGCGGACGTGGGATCGTAGGGCGCCTTGAGGCTGATCTGGGCAGAGTACAGGTCACCGGCCACGTCGACCGCCACCTTCTCCAGCGTGACGCCGCCTTCCCGCGAGACCTCGGTGACGAAGCCCAGCGCCACGGACCTGCCGAGCGTGGGGCTGTGGGCCGCCGAGGTGACGTAGCCCACCGGGACGCCGTCGGACAGCAGGGACTCACCGCCCCACAGGTGTGCGGCGGGGTCGTCCAGCACGATCGAGACTACCCTGCGCGACGGCGTCTTTAGGGCGTGCCGCGCTCCCCGGTAGCCGCCGCTCTTCTTGCAGGTGAAACGCAGTCCGGCGGCGGCGGGGGTGACCTCGGGGCCCAGTTCGCGACCCCAGGCGCGGTAGCCCTTCTCGATGCGCATGGCCTCGATGGCGTAGTGACCGGCCTGGGTCAGCCCACCGGCGTCCATGAGCGTCCCGTGCACGGTGACGGCGAACTCGGCGGGCACGTACAACTCCCAGCCCAGCTCGCCCACGTACGTGACGCGGGTGGCGCGTACGGTGGCGTGACCGAGGTCGACCAGGCGGGACGTGCCGAAGTCGAAGGCGGAGAAGTCGGACTTCGACAGCGACTGCAGGATCGTCCTGGACGAGGGGCCCATCACGCCGAAGACGGCGTACGCGCCGGTGACGTCCACCAGGACCGCCCGCCGGTCGCCGAGGCCCTTGGAGATGTGGTCGAAGTCCCTGGTGGTCTGGGCCGAGCCGGTCACGATCAGGTACTCGTCGCGGGCCACGCGCGTCACCGTCAGGTCCGACTCGTAGCCGCCCCGGTCGTTGAGCAGGCCGGTGTAGACGACCCGGCCGGGCTCGACGTCCACGTCGGCGGTGCACAACCACTGCAACGCCTCCATGGCCTCGGGGCCCTTGAGGACGAACTTGGAGAAGGCGGTCTGGTCGAACAGCGCCGCCGCGTTCCGGCACGCCGCCACCTCGGCGTCCACGTACGGCTGCCACTCCGGCCGCCCGAACGTGGACGGCGTGGCGGGCCCGAAGTAGTTGACCCGCTCCCAGCCCATCTTCGCCCCGAAGCACGCCCCCGCCTCGGCCAGCAGGTGGTGCACCGGCGAGCGGCGCAGCGGCCGGGCGGTCTGCAACTCCCGGTCCGGCCAGGACATCGCGTAGTGCAGCCCCAGCGTCTCGGTGACCCGGTCGCGCAGCCAGGTGTCGTTGCCGGCCCAGCGGGCGAAGCGCCGGATGTCGGCGGGCCACAGGTCGCCGGTCGGCTCGCCGTGCACGATCCACTCGGCCAGCGCGCGGCCGGCGCCGCCCGCCGAGGCGATGCCGGCCGAGTTGAACCCGGCGCCGACGAACAGGCCGCGCACCTCGGGGGTCTCGCCCAGCAGGAACATGTTGTCGGGCGTGAAGCTCTCCGGCCCGTTGTAGAACATCCTGACCCCGGCGCTCTCCAACGCCGGGACGCGCTGGATCGCGTTCTCCATGATGATCGCGAACTGGTCCCAGTCCTCCTCCAGGAGCTGGAACTCGAAGGGGTGGGGGATGCCGTCCATGCCCCAGGGCTTGGCGTCCGGCTCGAAGCCGCCCACGACCAGGCCGCCGACCTCCTCCTTGAGGTAGGCGTACCCGTCGGGGTCGCGCAGCACGGGCAGGTCGGGGCGCACGCCGGGGATGCGTTCGGTCACCACGTAGTAGTGCTCGGCCGAGTGCAGCGGGACGGTCGCGCCGGCCATCCTGCCGACCTCCTTGGCCCACTGTCCGGCGCAGTTGACCAGCACCTCGGTCTCGATGTGGCCCTCGGAGGTGTGCACGCCGCGCACGGCGCCGTCGCGCACGGTGACGCCGGTGACGCGGATCCGCTCGATCACCTGGACGCCGTGCCGCTGGGAACCCCTGGCCAGCGCCTGCGTGAGGTCCGACGGGTTGGCCTTGCCGTCGCCGGGCAGCCAGACGCCGCCCACCAGGTCGTCGGTGCGCATGACCGGCCACAGCTCGCCGGCCTCGCGCGGGCTGACCACCTCGGCCTGGATGCCGTAGTTCCGGGCGGCGGCCGCGGTGCGCCGCAGCTGGGTCATGCGCTCGGGGGTACGGGCCACGCTGACGCTGCCGCACTGCTTCCAGCCGGTGCCGAAGCCGGTCTCGGCCTCCAGGCGGGCGTACAGGTCGGTGCTGTACTTGATCAGCCTGGTCATGCTCTCGGTGTTGCGGAGCTGGCCGACGAGCCCGGCGGCGTGCCAGGTGGTGCCGCAGGAGAGCTGTCCCTGTTCGAGCAGCACGACGTCGGTCCAGCCCAGCTCGGCCAGGTGGTAGGCCACGCTGCAGCCCGCGATGCCGCCACCGATGATCACGACCTGTGCCCGGGAGGGCAGGGATGTCAAGAGATGCTCCTCAAGCGATTGATCCCCGGCCAGCTGCGGACGTTGCGCAGCATGGCGATGAACGCCTGCTCGGCGGGCCCCAGCAGCCGGTCGCGGCGGTGGGCCAGCACGATGGGGCGGGGCCGGGGCGCGGGCAGCACCTCCAGGGCCGCCAGCCGCCCGTCGGCGAGCTCCTGCTCGACGCAGTGCTCGGACACCAGCGAGATGCCGAGCCCCGCGGCGACCGCCTGTTTGATCGTCTCCGGGCCCCAGATCTCGCTGCGGCCGGCCTCTTCGAGCCCCCACGTCTCCAGCGCCTGCTCCTGCAGCTCGCGGGTGGAGGAACCGGGCTCGCGGATGAGGAAGAACTCGCCCGTCAGGTCGGCGGGCTCGGCGCGGCCTTTGCTGGACAGCCGGTGGCCCGGCTGGGTGATGACGACGAGCCGGTCCTCCAGGATCGGCTCGCTGACGAGCTGTGCCGCGCCGGGCTCGCCGGCCAGCACCGCGACGCCGATCTCGCCGTCCACCAGGCCGCGCTCGACCCGCTGGCCGTTGCCGACCTGGATGCCGAGCTCGATGCCCGGATGACGGTCGCGGAAGGCGGCCAGCAACGGCGGCAGGAGGTACGTGCCGACGGTGGTGGTGCCTCCCGCGACCAGCTTGCCGGTCTGCAGCCCGGAGACCTGCCGGATGGCGGCCACGGCCTCGTCGGCCAGCAGGAACACCCGCTTGGCGTACTCCAGCATCACCTCGCCCTCGGGGGTGAGCCTGATGCGGGCGCCGCTGCGGTCGATCAGCGTGGCGCGCAGCGCCTGCTCAAGCTGCCTGACCTGGTGTGACACGGACGGCTGGCTGAGGTAGAGCTTCTGCGCCGCGGCCGAGAAGCCGCCGCACTCCACGACCGTCATGAAGATCCAGAGCCGGTGCAGGTTGAGCTGCATGTCGTCGTTAACCCCTAGCTGCCTCGATCGACTCTCGGAGCGCGTCCTCGAGCTGTTCCAGCCGGTGCCACGGGATCTCGCCCATCGTGCAGATCCTGAAGAAATCCGCGGAAAGTTGCCCCTGACCGGCGTAGATAACGTAACCGCGCTTTTTGAGCTCATCGTGAAGCGCCGCATAAGTTACGTTTTCGGGGAGATGAAGCATTGTTACGGTGTTTGACCTGAATTGTTCATCAACGAGGATTTTCAGGCCGAGACGGGCGAACTGGCCGCGGACGAGTGCCGCCCGTTCGCGGTACAGCCGGGTCCGCGCCGCGAAGCCGCCCGCCTCCTCGTACTCCTTGATCGCCTCGTCGAGGGAGTAGCAGACCTGCACGGCCGGGGTGAACGGCACGTCGCCCTTGCGCTGACCGGCCAGGTAGCCGGCGGCGTTGAGGTAGAGGCTGCGCGCGGGCGCCTCCTGGGTCCGCTCGATCGCCGCCTCGCTGCACAGGATGAACGACATGCCGGGCAGCCCGTGCAGGCCCTTGTTGGCGGTGCCGCAGACGACGTCCGCCCTGACCTCGGCCAGGTCCTGGTCCTCGATCGCGGTGCCGCTGATCGCGTCGATCACGAACAGCGCGCCGTGCTCGGCCACCACCTCGCCGATCTCCTTGATCGGGTTGATCAGGCCGGTCGTGGTCTCGTGGTGCACGCAGACCACGGCGTCCACGTCGTCGCGCCCGGCCAGCGCCGCCCGGACGGCCTCGGGGTCGGCCGGGACCGTCCAGTCGCTCCTGACCTCGTGGAACGGGATGCCGTGCGCCTTCGCGATCTTGATCATCCGGTCGCCGTAGACGCCGTTGTTCACGACGAGCACGCCACGTCCCGCGCGGACGGAGCTGATGACCGCCATCTCCATGGCCGCGGTTCCCGACCCGGTGACCAGCAGCGCCTCGTGCGTGCCGGCCAGGTTCAGGCACCGGGGCAGGGCCTCGCGGATCCTGAACAGCAACTCCGTGAACTCGGGCTCGCGGTGGCAGAGGTCGCCGCGAAGCAGGGCGTCCTTGACCCGCTTCGACGTACATGCGGGCCCGGGATTCAACAGAATGAGTTCTTCGTCCATCAATCCACTCGATCTTGGGTAGTTATCGGGCATTACGGACGCTATCCGGGGTGGCGCCGCATGGGACAGCCGCCTTTCCCCTATGAGGGCCATAAGGGAATCGGGCTTGTCCGTGCTGAGCAGCGCCGACTGGGATGGGGCACGTGCCGTTGGAGACCGTCGTACTGATCGGGGTCGCGGGGCTGTTCGCCGTCGTGTCCGGGATCAACGACGGCGGGGCGCTGCTGGCGACCGGGCTCAAGCTGCCGGTGATCAGGCCGGCCGTCGGCATCCTCTCGCTGGTGCTGTTCGTCACGGTGGTCCCGCTGGTCACCCACCAGGTGGCGCTGACGTTCGTGAACCGGCTGGCGGGCTTCCACGCCCCCGGCGGCCAGGCCGCGATGACGGTGGCCGTACTCTGCGCACTGGCGGTGGTGTTCACGCTCAGCGCGAAGGGCCGGCCGACCAGCCTCACGCTGGCCGTGGTGGGCGGGCTCACCGGGGCCGGGCTGGGGTGGGGGCTGCCGGTGTCGGGCGGCTCGGTGGCACTCGTGCTGACCTTCGGGCTGGCCGCGCCGTTCGTGGGGGCGCTGCTGTCGTGGCTGCTCATCCGGCTGCTCGTACGGGTGACCGACGCGCCCGGCCTGGCCCGCTGGCACTGGGCCGGGTTCCTGCTCCAGACGCTCGCCTACGCGGCCAACGACGGGCAGAAGATGCTGGCCGTCTTCATGATCGCGCTCGGCTTCCAGGGCGCGCCCCTGGCCTGCACCTCGCTGGTGGCGGTGCTGTTCGGGCTCGGCGCGCTCTACGGGCTGCCCAGGGCGGGCCGTACGCTGAGCCGCGAGATCATCGTCTCCCGGCCCGAGCACGGCGTCGCCGCCGAACTGGCCGCGGGCACCGCCGTGCTCGCCTGCGCCGGGCTGGGTATGCCCGTGAGCATGACCCAGGCCGTGGCCGGCGGGCTGGTCGGCGCCGGGGTCGCGCAGGGCGGCGGCCGGGTCCGCTGGTACGCCGCCGTCAAGATCGTCGTGGCCTGGCTGCTGACGCTCCCGCTGAGCGCGCTGCTGGCCGCGACGGCGGCGTTCGTCCTGAAGGGGCTGAGGGGGACGTGGTGAAGCGATGGCGCCGGATCCGGGACCTCATGACCGGCCGGATGGACGGCGCACTCACCGGCGCCCTGCTCGGCCAGCTCAAGGCCACCAAGCAGGGCGCCTGGCTGGCGATGGCCATGATCGGCGGCGAGGTCGGCAGGACCGGCGCGCACGAGCGGATGCGCGCGATCGAGCACCTCGGCGACGAGGAGCGCGCCCGCCTGGTCGAGGAGCTCAAGACCGCGCTGGTCACGCCCATCGACCCCGAGGACCTGTTCCGCCTGTCACGCTCGATCGACGACGTGCTGGACTCGCTCCGGGACTTCGTGCGCGAGTCGCACCTGTACCGGGTGCCCGACCAGATCCGCTTCACGCCGCTGCTCGACCAGGTCATCGTGGGCATCGACGCCCTGGAGAGCGCCGTGCGCGGCCTGGCCGCCCGGCCCTCGGCGGTGGTGCAGGACGCCCTGGAGGCCAAGAAGGCCGGCGGCGCGATCCGGCGCATGTACCAGTACGAGATCTCCCGGATCTTCTCCGGCGAGGTCACCTCGAACGCGCTCAAGCAGCGCGAGCTGGTGCGCCGCCTGGAGATCGTGGGCATGGCCATCGGCGAGGCGGCGGACGCCATCGCCGACGGCGCCATGAAACGCTGACCGTCAGGCCGCCCGCCCGGCGAAGGCGTCGACGCCGGTCAGCTCGGCCGACAACCGCCACAGGCGGGCGGCCTGCTCGGGGTCGGTGGCGTAGGGATGCACCCCGCCGCCGGAGCCGTCGGCCCGCCCGGCGATGTCGCAGTCTTCGCAGTAGACGCCGCCCATGCCGTCGAGCTGCGGCGACGTGGCCGCCCACACCTGGGTCGCGGCGCCCTGCTCAGGGGACTTGAAGCCGGGGTTGAGCAAGTTGCCCTGCTCGTCGATCCAGCCCGCCTCGACCATCTCCTGCTTGGTCAGGTGGCGCTGGAGCGGGGTGAGGATGCCGCCGGGGTGCACCGCGAACGCCCGCACCCCCGCGTCCTTGGCCAGGGCGTCGAGGTGCACGGCGAACAGCACGTTGGCCGTCTTCGCCTGGCCGTACGCCTGCCACTTGTCGTAGCCGTGCTCGAACATCACGTCGTCCCAGCGCATGCCGGAGCGCCGGTGGCCGCCGGAGGAGACGGCCACGACCCGGCCGCCGCCGCGCTCGACGGCCGGCCACAGGCGGTTGACCAGCGCGTAGTGGCCGAGGTGGTTGGTGGCGAACTGGGCCTCCCAGCCAGGGCCGACCCGCGTCTCGGGACAGGCCATGATGCCCGCGTTGTTGATCACGAGGTGCAGGTCGCGGCCGGAGGCCAGGAACTCCTCGGCGAAGCGGCGCACGCTGTCGAGGTCGCCCAGGTCGAGCTCGCCCACCTCGACGCCGTCGATGCCGGCCAGGGCCTCCTCGGCCGGGCCGCGGCGCCGGGCCGGGACGACGACATGGGCGCCGGCCCCGCTGAGCGCGCGCGTGGTCTGCAGGCCGAGGCCGGAGTAGCCGCCGGTGACGAGCGCGACCCTGCCGGTGAGGTCGATGCCCTTGAGCACCTCGTCCGCGGTGCTTCTCGCGCCGAAACCCGAACCGATCCTGTGCTGAGGCGTTGTCATGGGACCGACGTTACGAATTGAAGTGCGCTCTAAGTCAAACCGACCCGCCGGGCCCGCCCGCCCCGATCAGAGGCCGAGAGCCGGGGCCAGGCGCTGGAGCCGGCTCAGGGCGTCGTCGAGGTCGGGGCCGCCCGGCGACAGCGGCTGGACGGCCACGTGGTCGGCCCCGGCGTCGAGGTGGGCCCGCAGCCGCGCGGCGACCTGCCCTTCGTCGCCCCAGGCCACGATGGCGTCGGCCAGCCGGTCGACCCGGTCCGCCGCCGCATCGTCCGCGAGCTGGCCGGGGAGCCCGACTGGGCCCGCGCCTGCGGCACGTTCGCCCACCTGCCGGTGGCCAAGTCCACGCTCAGCCACCACTTCGGGGTGCTGCGCCAGGTCGGCCTGCTGGAGCAGCGCGACGAAGGCACCCGCCGGCTCAACCGGCTGCGCCGCGCGGAGTTCGACGAACGTTTCCCCGGCCTGCTCGCCCTCGTCGTCGAGGAGCCGGAGGGCGCCTAGGGCATGCGGCGGCCCTGGCGGGTAGGGGCAGGCCATGCAGATGCGCCCGTTCGCCCGCAACCTCCTCGCCACCACGGCCGCGGTCACCGCCACGGCCACGCTCGGCAGCCTGGCCACCTCCTCGGGCTCGGCCTGGTACCGCCGGCTGCGCAAGCCCCGCTGGCAGCCGCCCAACCAGGCGTTCGGCCTGGTCTGGACGCCGGTCTACGCCCTGATCGCCTACGCCGGCGCGCGCGCACTGACCTCGGGCGACGACCGGGCGAGCCTGGCCCGCGCCCTGGGCGCCAACCTGGCGCTCAACGCCGCCTGGACCCCGCTGTTCTTCGGCGCCCGCTCCCCCCGCCTGGCGCTGGCCGACATCGTGGCGCTCGACGCGGCCAACCTCGTGCTGCTGCGCCGCTTCCTGCGCGCCGACCGCCGCGCCGGGCTGGCCCTGCTGCCCTACGTCGGCTGGACGGCCTTCGCCACCGCGCTCAACGCCTCCATCGCCGCCCGCAACCCCTGACCGGGAACCCCGCCCGAAGGCGGGGCCCCCGCCCGCGCGGTCAGGTGACGCGCAGGTCGTCCACCGCCCAGTACCAGTTGTTGGTCGCGTCGAAGTAGTGGAGCTTGACCCTCATCGACCTGGCCCCGGCCGGCACGGTCACCTTCAGCGACTCGTTCCTGGCGACCGCGTCGGCCGTGTAGTTCTTCACCAGCGTGTCCGCGCCACCGTCGAACGACACGAGCACCTGCGCCTTCTGCGCGCCGTCCACGCGGTAGTGGGTGGCGTAGGCGAGCGTGACGGACGCCCGGCCGGTCACGGTGTAGGCGGGCGAGACGAGCGTCGAGTCGAACGTCCCGGCCCCGTGCGACTTGTCGTCCCATTCGTCGGAGTCGGCCACCGCGAAGACGCCCCTGGACCGGACGTTCAGCTCCCGCTGCTGGTCACGGGCCGCCCGCGACCAGAACTCGTCCGTGCTGAACGCCCAGCCGCGCCACTCCTGAACGCCCCCCGACGGCATCCTGGACGCGTCCACCGCCCAGCCCGCGGGCGGCGTGTGCGAGTAGCCGAGCACGCCGGCCGGGATGCCGGTCTCGTCGGTCCTGCCGGACAGCGCGACGCCCTCGAACGGGTCGCCGGTCCTGGTGTCGACGCGCCGGCCGTCGATCCCGCCCGGCACGGCCAGCCGCAGCCCGGTGAAGACCGCGGCCGTCACGTCCACCAGGCGCGTGTCGGCCGGCCGCGCCCCGGCGGCGATGCCCGGTCCGGAGGCCAGGACGAACGTGCGGCGCTCCTCGATCGAGGACCCGCCGTGCCCGCCCGCGTCGGTGTGCCCGTGGTCGGTGGCCACGATCACCGTCCAGCGCTCGCTCCCGTACGTCGGCCTGGCCCTGACCGCGGCCAGCAGCCGGCCGATCCGGGCGTCGGCGTCGTGGACGGCGGCCAGGTAGGCGGCCGAGGCGGCGCCGCTGTCGTGCCCGGCGATGTCGATCGCGCCCAGGTAGACGAAGGAGGCGTCCGGGTTCTTCGTGCGCAGGACGGTCTCGCTGACCTGGGTGAGGCGCTCGTCCTCGGCCGGGTAGCCGTCGGCGTCGCCGTCCAGGACCACCCTTGCGTCGATCCGGGGGCCGAACGTGCCCTGGTCGGCGAGCGGCTTCCAGTCGAGGGCGGCGTAGGTGGAGTAGCCGGTGCCGGCGTTCTCCAGCCTGGTCAGGAAGTCGGGGTAGCGGTCGTAGTGCTTGCCGGCGAAGGTGTTGTCCTTGACGCCGTGCAGGTCGGGCCAGACGCCGGTGGCGATCGTGGACCAGCCGGGGCCGCTGGAGGTGGCAGCCATCGGGCTGGTGTAGAGCAGGCTGGTGCCGAACGTGCCGCCGCTGATCAGGGCGTCGAGGTTGGAGGCGTCGGCGGGGGCGATGCGGTCGTGGCGCAGGCCGTCGAGGCCGATGACCAGCACCTTGTCAGCGCTGATGCCGTTCGGGACGTCGGGGACGGGCACGGGCGCGGCCAGGGCGGTCGCGCCGTTGAGCACCTTGCCCTCAGGAGCGGGAGCGGGTGCGGGATCGGCCGCCTGATCTGCCAGGGCCGCCGGCGCGGGGACCGACACGGCCGCGGCCACGAGAGCGGGCAGGATGCGCCATCGTTGCATGGACGTACTCCTCGCTGAGTGCTGGGATGATCCGGCTGAAGGATCTCCAGCGTCAGGCGGGTGCGTGAATAGCGTCTTTCCGATGGGCGCCATAGAAGGAAAAGGGGGCCCAAATGGGCAGTAGCCAACGGCCCGCCGCCCGTGTCGTCTGCCTCGACCGCGACGGGCGCGTCCTGCTCATGCACTGGTACGACCCGGTCAGCGGCACGGACGTGTGGGAACCGCCGGGCGGCGGCCTCGACCCGGGCGAGACGGCGCTGGAGGCCGCGCGGCGCGAGCTGGCCGAGGAGACCGGGCTGCCCGGCTCGGCCGTCGGCGAGCACTGGGTGGACGTCGAACGCGACTTCTCCTGGCTGGGCGTGCGCTACGTGAAGACCGAGCCGTTCTTCCTGGCCACGTTCGACGAGGCGCGCCCGCGGGTGACCCCCGCCGCGCTCACCGAGGAGGAGCTCGGCGTCTATCGCGGTCACACCTGGGCCGAGGAGATGCCGTACGGCGTCGAGCCGCCGGAGCTGGCCGACGTGGTGGCCGCCCTGCGCGCCGCCGCGCCACGCTGAACCCCCCGCTACACCTCGATCGTGCGGCCCGCCGTGGCCACCGCCCCGGCCGGCGTGGACTCGAGCAGCCGCGGCAGCGTGGCGTAGCCGGGATCGACGAGCACGCGGAAACCCTTGTGCTCGATGAGATGACCGCTGCACGCCTGGCCCGCCGCCCAGCACTGTGATCAGCACGAGCCCGACCTCATCGGGGCTTGTGCCCCAGCTCGGCGAGCGTGGTGGACATCAGACCGCGCAGCAGCGACCCGGCCAGGCCCTCGTGCACGGACTCGACCGGCAGGCCCTGGGCGATGCGGGCGTGGTAGGACTCGCGGTCGCGCTCGCCGGTGTAGGGCAGCGCGGTCATCGCCACGACCACGGTGGCCCGGGTGCCGCCGCGCGGCAGGACGGCGACGGCGTGGGTGCGCAGGCAGGTCTCGTCGGGGGCGCCGTACCAGCCGCACTTGACCCCGGCGTCGGGCGAGCCGAGCGCCTCGCGGGCGCCGAACGTCTGCTCGCCCGCCACCTGCCGCATCCACGCCAGGACGGTGGCCGCCACCGGGTCGCCCGCCGCCGCGGCCTGCGCGAACACGGTGTAGGCGGCGGCGACCTCCTCGGCCGACACCTCCACCGAGCCGAAGCGCGACGGGTCGCCGCCCGGTTGCGCCCACCGTACGCCGGTGCGCCGGTAGAGGTCGTCCAGCAGCACGCGGGGGCCGATGGACAGCCAGAGGCTGAGCGTGTCGGCGTTGGAGGAGAGGACCACGGCGGGCTCGGCGTGGCGGCGCCAGCGGTCGGTGTCGTCGATGTGGTCGGCGGCCACCCAGGCGTAGAGCGGCTTGAGCAGCGAGGCGCAGCGCAGCCGGGCCGGGCCCGAGCGCACGCTCATCGTCCGGGCGGGCGGGCCGCCGTAGCCGCGCCTGATGCCCGCGGCCTGTGCTCCGGCGCTGTCTTGGAGGTCTTTCAGCAGGTCATTGAAGGCCACCGTCCCACCGTAGACCTACGGGGCGGTACGCCAGCGCCCTTCGTACCACTCCGCGCTCGGTGGCTCGCCGGGCAGCGGGGTCGCGCCGGGGGCGCGCAGGCCGTCGAGCGCGATGGCCAGCAGGCGCTCCTTGACCCGCTGGTGCTCCTCGCTCGGCGGGCCGGGGGCGGGCCTGCTGAACTGCTCGATGAGCAGCGAGACGTCGAGCGTGGTCACGTCGGGCCGCAGCGCGCCGGCCTCGCGGGCCCTGGCGACGAGCGTGCCGGCCAGCTCGGTGGCCCGGCGGGAGGTGCGCCACATCTCGTCGGTGACCTCGATCGTGCCCGCCACCGGGGCCAGCGCGCCGGAGCGGCCGGCGACGCAGGCGCGCACGTACGCCTCCAGCCCGGTCCACGGGTCGGGCTCGGCCAGGGCCGACTCAAGGTTGTCGACCACGCGTTCCATGGCGATCAGGCACAGCCGCTGGAGCAGCTCCTCCTTGGTGCGGTAGCGCCGGTAGAGGCTGCCCATGCCGACGCCCGCCTGCCTGGCGATGGCCGAGACCGGCGCGTCGAACCCCTGGGTCGTGAACACCTCGTGGGCCGCCTGGAGCAGCCGCAGATCGTTCCGCGCCGCCTCGGCCTGCCTGCCGCGTCCTGCCATGCCGTACAGGATATTGCGGAGCGCTGCGCTCCGATATACGGTTCTTTTCGGAGCGTAGCGCTCCGATAAAGGAGGTCTGTCATGCGTGCGGTGGTTCTGCGGGAGATCGGCGGCCCGGCGTCGCTCGTCGTGGAGGAGGTGCCCGACCCCGTTCCGGGGCCGGGTCAGGTGCTGGTCGAGGTGGCGGTCGCGGGCGTCACGTTCGTGGAGACGCAGGTACGCGCCGGACGTGGGCCGCGCGCGGCCGAGCTGCCCGCGGTCCTGGGCAACGGGGTGGCGGGCACCGTCCTGGCGGTGGGCGAGGGCGTGGCCGCGGCGCTGACGGGTTCCCTGGTGGTCACCACGCTCGGCGGGTACGGCGGCTACGCCGAGCTGGCGGTGGCCGCCGCCGAGGATCTGATCCCGGTGCCCGCCGGGCTGTCACCGCGCGAGGCCGTGGCGCTGCTGGCCGACGGGCGCACCGCCGTGGGGCTCGTCCGCGCCGCCGCGCCGCGGCCCGGCGAGTGGGTGCTGGTGGAGGCGGCCGGCGGCGGGGTGGGCAGCCTGCTGGTGCAGCTCGCCCGCGCCGCGGGCGCGCGCGTGGTCGGCGCGGCCGGCAGCGCCGACAAGCGCGACCTGGCCGCGCGCCTCGGCGCCGAGCTGACGGTCGACTACACCGCCCCCGGCTGGGCCGACGAGGTGCGCGCCGCGACCGGCGGCCTGGACGTCGTCTTCGACGGCGTGGGCGGCGAGATCGGCGCCCAGGCGCAGGACCTGCTGAAGGACGGCGGCCGGCTCAGCGCGTACGGCATGGCCGGCGGCCCCATGACCACCCCCGACCCCCGCGTGACCGCCGTCGCCTGGCCCGCGGCCGACCCGCGGGAGCTGGCCCGCGAGGCCCTGGAGCTGGCCGCCGCCGGCCGCCTGCGTCCCACGGTCGGCAACGTGCTGCCCCTGGAGTCGGCGGCCGAGGCGCACGCCGCCGTCGAGGCCCGCGCGGTCACCGGGAAGTCCCTGCTGCTGCCCGCGCGGGCCAGGACGATCCTGGTCACCGGCGCCACCGGCAACCAGGGCGGCGCGGTGGCCCGGACGCTGCTGGCGCGCGGCTGGACGGTCCGCGCCCTGGTCAGGGACCCGGCCTCGGACGCCGCCCAGGCCCTGGCCGCGCTCGGCGCCACCCTGGCCAAGGGCGACCTGGACGACCCCGCCTCGCTCCGGGCGGCAATGACCGGCGTGCACGGCGTGTTCAGCGTGCAGGCCCTGGCCGTGACGGCGGAGGAGCTGGCCCGCGAGGTGCGCCAGGGCGTCGCGGTCGCCGACCTGGCCGCCGGGCTGGGCCTGGCGCACCTGGTCTACAGCTCGGTCGGCGGCGCCGAACGCGACACCGGCATCGAGCACTTCGCGAGCAAGTGGACGATCGAGCGGCACATCGCCGAGCTGGGCCCGCGGGCCACGGTGCTGCGCCCGGCGTTCTTCATGACGAACCTGCTGTACTACGCCGAGCCCGCCGGGGACGAGCGGGTCATCGCGCTGCCGTTCCGGCGCATGCAGCTCGTCGCGCCCGAGGACATCGCCCACTTCGCCGCGGAGGCGTTCGAGCGTCCCGAGGAGTACGCGAGCCGGGCGCTGGAGATCGCGAGCGAGGAGCTCACCGGCGCGGAGATCGCCGCGGTCTACCAGCGGGTCACCGGCACGCCCACCCGGTTCGAGCAGACCGCGCCCGGCGGTGAGCGCATGTACGAGTGGTTCCTGGAGAGCGGCTACCAGGCCGACGTCGCCGCGCTCCGCGCCCGCCATCCCGGCCTGCGCACGTTCGAGTCCTTCCTGCGCGACCGGCTGGCCCGCTGACCCCGGGGCCGCCGACCCCGATTCAGGACAGCGCCGCCTCGAAGCGGGCCCGCAGCTCCGACAGGCGGCCGACCGGCTCGGCGCTGTAGACGAGGCGGACGTACCGGGGCGCCACGCTCTCGCCCCAGGCCGTCATGGGGGTGGCCGCCACGCGTCCGCGTTCGAGCAGGCGGGCCGACAGGTCCTCGGCGGTCAGCCCCATGGCTTCGGCGTCCACCAGGACGGACCAGCCGCCGCCCGCCCGGACCACCGGGAGCCCGTCGAGCTGCGCGAGCACGGTGTCGTGGCGGGCCTGGTACTCGGCCGCCGCCTCCGCCACCCCCGCGCCCGCCGGGTCGGTGAGCGCGGCGGCGGCGCCGTACTGGTGGTATCCGCTGGCCACGGTGGTGTTGTAGATGGTCGCGACCATGATCCGGGACATGATGTCGGCCGGGCCGGCGACCCAGCCGATCCGCCAGCCGATCATCCGGTACTCCTTGGACATCGACCCGATGATGATCGTGCGCTCGGCCAGGCCGTCCACCTGGCAGGGGTTGATCCGCGGCTGGCCGTCGAAGACGATGCGCTCCATGGCGGCGTCGTAGATCAGGTACGCGCCCGTACGCTCGCACACCCGCGCGACCGCCTGCCAGTCCTCCCGGTCGAAGACCACGCCCGACGGCATCGACGGGCTCATCAGCAGCAGCGCCGCCGCGGCGGGCACCCGGGCGAGCGCCTCACGGTCCAGCCGCCAGCGCCCGTCCTGCACCAGCAGCGGCACCAGGTGCGGGCGCGCGCCCGACAGCCGCACCCGCTGCAGCAGGCCGGCGTAGGTGGGGTCGGTGAGCAGCACGGGCTCGCCCGGCTCGGTCGTGGCCAGCAGCACGGGCATCACCGCCGACGTCCCGCCGGAGGTGATGCACACCTGCCGCAAGGGGTCGTAGTCGAGCCCGGTACGCGCCCGCAGCTCGGCGGCGACCGCCTGGCACAACACCGGCAGCCCGGTGAACGGCAGCCAGCTGTTGCCCGTCCCCTCCTCCAGCGACCGCCTGGTCGCGGCCACGGCGGACGGCGGGGGCGGGACGTCGGTGTCGAGGTTCTCCAGGCGCAGGACGTCGGCGTCCGCCCCGGCGGCCGCGGCCACCTTGTCGATGTCGAACGGCTGCACCTGCGCGAACCGGGAATTGGGCCGCATGACCGCACCTCCGTGCCTCGTTCCGTATACGGAACACCTTGGGGCACCCACGCTCCTCCAGTGGGGACGCGGGTGTCAAGGGGCGGCGCGGAGGCGGGGTCAGGTCAGGCGGGGCTGTCAGGCCAGGGTGCGGTCGGCCGGGCCGTCGTAGTGGTCCGGCCCCTGCATCGACAGGTCCAGCGGCTGGACCATGTCGGAGTTGGCGGAGGCCCGCCAGCCCTTCTCCCTGGTCATCTCCTCGATCGAGTGCGCGCACAGCGACAACGACCGGCACACGATGAACATGGCCTTGAGCTGCAGCGGCTCGTACCCCATGTCGAGGCCGACACAGCCCATCGAGCCGGGGCCGTTGAGCCAGATGCGGCGGCCGAAGACGCCCTCGGTGGCGTCCTCCATCGCGCGGGCGATGCGGACGTACCGGCCGGTGACGCCCAGCTCGTCCGACAACTCCAGCAGGCGGACGGTACGCGGGTCGCGGATGTGCTGGGCGTGGTGGAACCCGGGCATGCGCTCGCGGCGTTCGCGCATCTCGGCGACGACCTTGGCGGCGGCCTCCTCGTCGCTCAGCCCGTCGCGCTCGGCCCGCTCCCCGACCGCGAGGAACATCTCGGCGGGCCGGTCGGCGGTGCCGTGCAGGCGGCCGATGCCGGCGACGCCCGCCGCGACGGCCGCGTTCAGCTCGGCGCCGCCGGAGGTGGCGAAGCGCACGGTGGCCGAGGAGGGCGACATGGCGTGCTCGGCCATGTTCACCAGGATCGCCTCGGTCATCCGGCCCACCTCGGGGGTCGGCAGCTCGCCGCGCAGCACCAGGTGGAAGTGCTCGGCGAAGGAGATGTTGCCGGTCAGCTCGTTCACGTCGTACCCGCGCACGACGATCCGGTCCTTGTTCTTCCAGGCGATCGCCGTCTCCCAGGCGAACGGCTTCTTGTCGGTCAACGGCCTTTCCTTTCAGGGAAGTACACGCACGCCGGGTCGATCTCCTCGCGCAGCAGGCGGAGGTCCTCGGGGTCCGGCGGCACCACAATTTCCAACGAATCCCGAAATTTCGGGGTAAAGCCGGTGTTGTCTAGTACGTCCGTGACGCTCGCCCCCGGCATGAGCGCCGTCACGGTCAGCGCCGAGTCCTCGGCCTCCATCACGCACAGGTCGGTGACGACCTTGACGCGCAACGGCCCGAGCCCGGCCTTGGCCCGCTCCCCCGGCCCGCCCAGGAACCCCGGGCTGGTGACGTAGTCGCAGCGGGCGGGGAAGCGCCGCTTCTCGTGGTCGGTCAGGATCACCACCTGCCGGCAGTGGCTGGCGATGTCGTTGGCGCCGCCGCTGCCGGGCAACCGCACCCGCGAGCCGTCCGGTCTCGGGACCCAGGTGGAGTTGATGTTGGCGTACTCGTCCACCTGGGCCCCGCCGAGGAATCCCGTACGGACCAGCCCGCGCTGCACCAGCCCGCCCAGCGCCTCGAACAGCGAGCCGTGCCGCGCGGCGCCGCGCATCAGCCGCGGATCGACCACGGACACCGGCGTCGGCACGACCTTCGGGAACATCACCCCCGACTCGATGACGAGCTTGGCCTCCGGCGCGTGGGTGCGCTGGGCGAGCGTGGCGGCCAGCAGCGGCAGGCCGGTGCCGACGATCACCAGGTCGCCGTCGCGGATCTGCCGGGCGCCCTCGACGACCAGCAACTCCCTCGGCAGGGCGGTCCACTCCCCGGATGCGCTCACACCAGCCTCCCCATCTGCTCGGTCAGCCCGGCCCTGAGCGTGCCCGCCGGGTCGCGGGCCCTGAGGTGGTCGTCGAAGGACGCGCCCAGGTTGGCCCGGATCCACTCGCGCAGCTCGGCGTCCCCGGCCCGGCCCAGCGCCTGGTACTCCTTGATCTCCGGCTCGGCGAAGTCGTACGCGCGGTAGACGGAGGTCGGGAAGGCGCCGAAAGGCTGGTGGACGACCGCCGTCACGTACGCCTCCGGGATGGTGACCCGCTCGGGCCGGTCGGCGAACGCCCCGGCGGGCAGCACCTCCTCGGCCGACACGATCGCGGCGCGGGCGGCCCTGACCATGTCCACCTCGTGGGAGGTGACCCCCTCGATCACGACGTTCCCGGCCAGGTCGGCGCGGTTGGCGTGGATGATCGCCACGTCCGGCGTCATCGCCCGCAGCAGCACGACGGGCTGCCCCGTCCACGGGTCGGCCGACTCCACCGCCACCCCGGCCGACACCAGGTCGGCCAGCAGGTCGGTGCCGAGCAGGCTGCGCGTCGGCAGGAAGGGCACGCCGACGGCCCCCGCCGCGAAGCGGGTGGCCATCGCCAGGTGCGAGTGGTCGCCGACGCCGACCTCGCCGCGCTCGACGGCCCGGCGCCAGGCGAACAGCGTGCCGTAACGTTCCAGATTGCCGGTGCCCTGCTCGGTGCGGGCCACCAGGCCCGCGGCCACCAGCATGTCGAGCGGCAGCGACAGGTTGCAGCCGACCACGGTCAGCCCGCCGATCCCCTGCCTGATCACCTCGTGCACCAGCGCCATCGGGCAGCGGTTGATGTTCTGGCCGCCCATCCCGACGACGGCCCCGGCGGGGACGTGCCGGGCGACGGCCTCGGCGGCCGTCAGTAACTTATGCACGCCGACCGCCACTCGGTGTAGAAGTCCCAGACCTGCGGCGAGCACTCGGGCGGGCCGAACTGCGACAACTTGGCGCCCATGTGGGGCAGGTGCGCGTACGCGCCGACGCCGGGCCGGTTGACGTGCAGCATGCCCGCCTCGAAGCGGTCCAGGGCCTCGAAGATGGTCGCCGGGTCCTGGGTGAAGATCGTGCCGCTCATGCCGTACCTGACCGAGTTGGAGATGCGCATGGCGTCGTCGAAGCCGTCGCAGTCCACCACGGACAACACCGGGCCGAAGATCTCCTCCTGGGCGATCTCGCTGTCCCAGGGCACGTCGCGCAGCACGGTCGGCTGCACGTAGCAGCCGTCGGGCACGCCCTCGGTGTGCCGTTCGCCGCCGACGGCGACCTTGGCCCCGGACTCCTGCGCGGCCTTGACCGCGTCCAGGCAGGCGCGCATGCGGGTCTCGTTCACGACCGGGCCGATCGTGGCCTCCTCCGACAGGCCCGGCCCCACCTTGAGCCGGGCCACCTCGGCGACCAGCCGCGACAGGAACTCCTCCTTGACGGCCCGGTCGACGATCACCCGGGAGGTGGCGCTGCACCGCTGCCCCGACTGCCCGAACGCGCCGAACACGGTGGCCTTGACCGCCTTGTCCAGGTCCGCGTCCGCGAGCACCAGGACCGCGTTCTTGCCGCCCAGTTCGAGCTGGGTGCGCAGCAGCCGCGGCGCGCCGGCCTGGTGGATGGCCAGGCCCACGGGCAGCGAGCCGGTGAAGCTGATCCCGGCCACGCGCGGGTGCGTCACCAGCGCCTCGCCCGCCGCGATGTCGCCCTGCACGAGGTTGAGCACCCCGGCCGGGACGCCCGCGTCCACGAACGCCTCCACCAGCAGCGCGGAGGTCAGCGGCGTGAACGGCGACGGCTTGAGCACCGCCCCGCACCCGGCCAGCAGCGCGGGGGCGACCTTCCACATGGGGATGGCGAGCGGGAAGTTCCACGGCGTCACCAGGCCGACCACGCCGATGGGCGCGCGGAAGGTGTAGGAGAACGTGCGCGGCTCCTCGGCGGGCAGCGTCTCGCCCTTCAGCCTGCGCCCCTCGCCCGCGGTGAAGTCGAGGATGGCCAGGGCCCGCCTGACCTCGCCGCGTGCCTCCTTGATGAGCTTGCCCTGCTCACGCGTGATCGCCTGGGCGAAGTCCTCGGCCCGCTCCTCGATCAGGCGCTCGGCGGCGCGCAGGTACTCGGCGCGTTTGATCGGCCCGAGTCCCTTCCACTCCGGCATCGCCGCCGCGGCGGCCTCCACGGCCAGCTCGACGTCCGCGCCACCGGACTCGGCGAAGTCCCCGATGTGGTCGGAGAGGTCGCCGGGGTTGATGTTCGGCCGGGTCTGCCCGCTCTCGGGGGCACGCCATTCGCCGCCGATGTGGTTGAGCAGGTAGCGACTCGGGATCGTCGCCATCGGGTTCCTTTCCGGTCAACTTCTGATACGGCAAAGCCTCACGGCCTGGGATGTTCCGGACAAGGGGGATTAGACCGATGCCCCCGATAGGCAGCCGTTATATGGCTCCGCCTATAGCGGCGATAGGCAAATCACGCATTGGCCGGACCGTTCCGCTGCACTAGACATGCCGGGGAAAAGACCTGCTCACGGCACTTGTCGAATTCACCCGGAATTAACCGAGGGTCCATATGAAGCATCGCACATGGGCGGTAATTGCCGCCTCATCCCTTTTCGCCCTCACCGCGTGCGGCAGTTCGGCCGGCGCCGGTGAATACGACTGGTCCGCCGCCCCGGACACCGGCAAGATCGCCGCCCAGGGCAAGGACCTGCCGACCTACGGCCTGGCCCCCGACTGGGCCAACTACGGCGAGGTCGTCAAGACGTTCTGCGCCAAGTACCAGGGCACCTGCGCCCACAAGGACACCGACATGTCCTCCTCGGAGGAGATCGTCAAGTTCGACGCCGAGAAGGACAACCCGATCGGCACAGCCAGCGACATCGGCCTCATGTGGGGGCCGGTGGCCGAGGCCAAGGGCGTGGTGCCGGCGTACCTGCCGCCGTCGGCGGGCAAGCTGAAGGACTGGCAGAAGGGCAAGGGCGGCTGGGTCGCCACGTTCGTCGGCGCGCCCGCGTTCGTGGTCAACACCGACAAGGTGAGCAACCCGCCCAAGAGCTGGCAGGACCTGCTCAAGCCCGAGTACAAGGGCCAGATCGCCATCAAGAACCCGGCCTCCTCCGGCACCGGCCAGGCCATGGTCGTCGCCGCCGCGGTCGCGGGCGGCGGCTCGGTGGACGACCTGACCCCCGCCTACACCTACTTCAGGAAGCTCAAGGACGCCGGCAACCTCAGCGACGTCAAGATGAGCGAGGAGACCCTGGAGAAGGGCGAGGCCCCCATCCAGATCAACTACGACTTCAACGGCCTGGCCCAGAAGGCCGCACTGAAGGCCAAGAACGTCAACGTGGAGGTGATCATCCCCTCCGACGGCTCGGTCTGGTCGCCGTCCGGAATGATGATCAACAAGTACAACACGGCCAAGGGCGACTTCCTCAAGGGCCTGCTCGACTACGTGCTCTCCGACGAGGCCCAGACGCTGTTCGCCAAGTTCGGCGCCCGGCCCGTCCGCGCGCTCAACGGCGACCTGCGGCTCCCGGCCGACGCCAAGGCCAACTGGCTGCCCGAGGAGTCGTACGCGCCGGTCAAGGAGATCGAGATCACGAAGGTCAATCCCGAGCAGATCGTCGCCGACTGGGAGGCGAAGGTCCTCGCGTGACGTCCCACATCACGGAGTCCGTGGCGGCTCCACCGGCCGCCGCGCGCCGCAGGGCCCCGGGCAAGCTGTTCACCGCCTGGGGCCCGGCCCTGCCGCTGCTGCTGTTCACGCTGGCCACGCTCGTGCTGCCGGCGCTGCGGCTGCTGCACGACACCTTCGCCCTGCCAGGCGGCGGCTACGGCTTCGACCACATCGTCAAGGTGGCGCGGAACCCGGTGGACCGTCAGGCCATCGGCGGCTCGCTGGCGCTCGGCCTGACCCAGGCCACGCTGGCCACCGCGCTCGGCGCGCCCGCCGCCTGGCTGATCACCCGGATGCGCCTCGGCGGCCGGGCCTTCTGGCTGTCGCTGATGAACGTCGCCTCGAACTTCGCCGGCATCGGCCTGGCCTTCGGCTTCGTCGCGCTGATCGGCTCGACCGGCATGCTGACGCTCGTGCTCAAGGGCCTGTTCGGGATCGAGGACAACCCGTTCCCCTCGCTCGGCTCCTTCAACGGCATGAACGTCGTCTACCTGTACTTCAACGTCCCGATGTTCGTGCTGCTCACGCTGCCCGCGCTCAGCGTGCTCAAGGACGACTGGCAGGAGGCCGCCGCGGTCTGCCACGCCACCCGATGGCAGTTCTGGCGGTACGTCGGCCTGCCGGTGCTCGCGCCGTTCGTGATCGCGGGCTGGCTGCTGGTCTTCACCTGGACGATCGGCGTCTACGCCGTCGCGTACGCAATCGGCTCCTCCCCCAGCGCGACCAAGCTCATCACCCTGCAGATCGGCAGCACGCTGGAGTCCTCGGTGTTCGGCCTCGGCCGGGCCGCCGTGCTGTCGGTGCTGCTCATGATCCTGGCCATCGGGGCGACGCTGCTCTACCGGCTCTCGCTCAGGCGCGCTGCGAGGTGGCTGTGAGACGGCGCGTCTTCCTCGGCCTGCTGGCGGTCTACTTCGGGCTGCCGCTGCTGGCCGCCCTGCTGTACTCGGTGGCCACCCGCTGGACCGACACGCCGCTGCCCGACGGCTACACCCTGGCCCACTGGGCCGGCGTGTTCGCCGAGCCGGACGTCATGGCCGCGCTCGGCCGCTCGCTCGTGCTCTCGGCGGTCGTCGTGGTGATCGAGATCGTGCTGGTCGTGCCGGCCGCGTACTGGTCGGTCGTGCACAACCCGCGCATCGGGTCGATCGTCCAGACGATCGCGGTGATCCCGTTCGCCGTCCCGTGGGTGGTCGTCGGGGCGGGGCTCCAGCTCGTCACCAAGTCGGTCGCGCCCGAGCTGTTCGGCACGTTCTGGCTGCTGGCCGCGGCCACCGCGGCGATCGCGTTCCCGTTCATGTACCGGGCGGTGGAGAGCTCGCTGCTGGCGGCGGGGGCCGTCCAGCTCAGCGAGGCCGCCGCCACGTGCGGCGCCGGGCCCGCCCGCACGCTGGTCAGCGTGATCCTCCCGGCGATCCGCGGCGGCGTCGTCTCCGGCACGCTGCTGGTCATCGCGACCGCCATGAACGAGTTCGCGCTCGCCAAGATCCTCACCGGCGTCAGCTACGAGACGCTGCCGCTCTGGTCGGCCAGGCAGTTCGTCTCCCGGACGCTCGGCGACCCCAACGCGCTGGCCGTCGTCACCATCTTCACCTTCGGCCTGCTGTTCGCGCTGTCCGCGCTGGTCGTCTGGCTCGGCCGCGGCCGGGTGAGCGCGTCCATGGCCACCGCTCCGGTCCAGAAGGGCACCACTCCATGAGCCACGTCGTACTCGACCGCATCACCAAGCGCTACGCCGGCCACACCGCGCTGAACGGCGTCAGCGTCAGCGTCGAGCAGGGTGAGATGCTGGCCCTGCTCGGCCCGTCGGGCTGCGGCAAGACCACGCTGCTGCGCTGCATCGCGGGCCTGACCGGGTTCGACGGCGGGCGGCTGACGATCGGCGGCGCCGACATGGCCGGCGTGCCGGTGCGCAAGCGGCCCATCGGCATGGTCTTCCAGTCCTACGCGCTGTTCCCGAACCTCACCGTCCGCGGCAACGTCGCCTTCCCCCTGACCGTCAGGAAGCGGCCGAAGGAGGAGGTCAGGGACCGCGTGGCCGAGATGCTCGACCTCGTCGGCCTCGACCACCTCGCCGACCGCCTGCCGAACCAGCTCTCCGGCGGCCAGCAGCAGCGCGTCGCCCTGGCCCGCGCGCTCTCCCCCCGTCCCGAGGTGCTGCTGCTGGACGAGCCCCTGTCCGCCCTGGACGCCCAGGTACGCCACCGCCTGCGCGACGAGGTGCGCCGCATCCAGCACCAGGTCGGCATCACCACCGTCTTCGTCACCCACGACCAGGCCGAGGCCCTGGCCATCTCCGACCGGGTCGCGGTGATGAACGCCGGCGACATCGAGCAGTGCGGGCCGCCCGCGGAGATCTACACCGCGCCCTCCACCCGCTTCGCCGCCGGCTTCGTCGGCAACCGCAACACCCTCGAACTCGACGCGGTGGACGGCCGGGTCACCGCGGGCGGCGCGTTCGACGTCGAGGCGCCCGCGCCGCGCGTCCTGTGCATGTTCCGCCCCGAGGACGTCGAGCTGGCCGCGGACGGCCCCGGCGCGCGGGCGATCGTCGACGTGACGGTGTTCCTGGGCGCCACCACCCGCGTGTACGCCCAGGCGGGCCCCTCGGTGATCTTCGCCGACATGCCGTCCAGGGCCGCCGCCGGCCTGTCGCCAGGAGACGAGGTGCGCCTGCGGGTCGCCGCCGACCACGTCCAGGTGTTCCCCGCCTGACCCGCCCCGGGGCCGCCGGTCGCGGGCCGGGCCGCTAGCCCCGTTTTCCGCACGTGAGTGATCTTCAGCGGATGTCTCGTGGATCGATGTCGAGAAGGTCCAGGAGATGCAGTTGAAGGTCGGTGGG
>NZ_JBEXYK010000057.1:0-69581 GCF_040630865.1 Nonomuraea sp. NPDC005730 | reverse complement strand
GCCGCCGTGCTCGCCGCAGATGCCGACGTGCAGGTCGGGGCGGGGGGGGCGGGGGGCCCCGGCGCCGGGCGGGCCCCCCCCCCGGCGGGGGGGCGGCCCCCACGACTCGAAGACCCGTCACAGGACGGGCGCGCGGGCGGGGGCGATGCGGCGGCCGGAGATGTGCTCGGCCTCGACCACGATGTAGTGGTCCCGGTCGCCCGGCGCCCACGTCGTCAGCGGCAGCTGCGCCAGCCGGGCCAGCTCGGCGGCGTCGGTCACCTCGCGGGCGTGCCCCACCGCCGTGACCGAATGGTCTCCAGGATCCCCGGCCCGGCGCCGCCCGCGGCAGGGACGAAAGTCCCCTCTTCCCCGGCGACCGGCCCGCGGGTGGCCGGATGTCCCGTCCGGGACCTTCGGCCCTTCAAGTGCGGACGTTCGCCCCGGTCAGCAGGCGGGCCGCGCTCCCTAGCCTGAGAACCGGCCCGCGGTCGCGGGTCTCACCCCCGGGACTGTGGAGGTCACAATGTTGTCCGCGGAATCCGCCGCCGTCGTCCGCGCCACGCTGCCCGTCGTGGGCGCCTCGCTCGACGCCATCACCGAGCGGTTCTACGCGACGATGTTCGCCGACCGGCCCGAGCTGCTGGACGGCCTGTTCAACCGCGGCAACCAGGCCAGCGGCGAGCAGCGCAAGGCGCTGGCGGCCTCCGTCGCCGCCTTCGCCACCATGCTCCTGGACCACCCCGACCAGCGGCCCGACCACCTGCTCGCGCGGATCGCGCACAAGCACACCGCGGTCGGCGTCACCGACGACCAGTACGTGATCGTGCACAAGTACCTGTTCGGCGCGATCGCCGAGGTGCTGGGCGAGGCCGTCACCCCGCAGGTCGCCGCCGCCTGGGACGAGGTGTACTGGCTGATGGCCGGCGCCCTGATCGCGATGGAGGCCCGCCTCTACGCCGAGGCCGGCGCCGTCGAGGGCCGCACGTGGCGGCGCTGGCGGGTGGCCGGCCGCCGCGAGGAGACGCCCGACGTCGTCTCCTTCCTGCTCACCCCGCTCGGCGAGGAGCCCCCGCCGCCCGCCCGTCCCGGCCAGTACGTCAGCGTCCAGGTCGAGATGCCCGACGGCGTGCGCCAGCTCCGCCAGTACACGCTGTCCAACGCCGGCGACGGCCTGCGCAGGATCACCGTCAAGCGCGTGGACGACGACCCCGCCGGCGAGGTGTCCACCCTGCTGCACGCCACCGTCCGCCAGGGCGACGAGCTCACCCTGTCGGCGCCCTTCGGCGACGTCACCCTGGACGACTCCGAGGCGCCGCTGGTGCTGGTGAGCGCCGGCATCGGCGGCACCCCCATGGTGGCCATGCTCGACCACCTCGCCGCCACCGGCTCCCGCCGCCGCGTCCTGGCCCTGCACGCCGACCGCTCGCCCGACCGGCACGCGTTGCGCGAGGACATGACCCGCCTGGCCCCCGACCACGTCTTCTGGTACGAGCACGGCGCCCAGGCCCCCGACCGCGACGGCCTGATGGACCTCGGCGGCGTGCCGATCCCGCAGGGCGCGGTCGCCTACCTGTGCGGGCCGCTGCCGTTCATGCGCGAGGCGCGCGCCGCGCTGCTGAAGGCCGGCGTGGCGGCGCGCGACGTGCACTACGAGGTCTTCGGGCCCGACCTGTGGCTCGCCGCCGGCTGACCGCCCGCCGCGGCGGCCCGGCTGCCCGATCCACCCGCCGATCCATCCGCGATCCACGTGACCAGGAGTATGAGATGAGCGTTGTCCGAGGCGCGGCGAGGGCGCTTCTGGGCGCCGCCGGCGCCGCGATGGTGGCCGCCGGTCCCGTCATGGCCGCCCGGGGCGTCCAGGCGCGCGGCGAGATCCGCGGCGAGCTGCGCCGGCAGGCCATCAGCTTCCCCGGCAAGGGGCTGCCCGCCGAGCTCGCCGCCCACCAGGGCCGCGCCGTCCTGACCGGCCCGCAGGCCAGGGCCTACGCCCAGGTGATCGGCCGCAACGTGCTGACCGCCACCGGCGGCCGGACGTACGCGCAGGTCAGCGCCGAGCTGTTCGCGGCGGGCGGCGCGGACGCCGAGCTGGAGAGCCTGCGGCGGACCGCCTTCACCGGCCAGATGCTGCGCGCCTCCCTGCTCAACGCCTACCAGGCCTGGCAGCTCGGCAACCTGGCCATCGGCCTGGGCGGGCTGCTGACCGTCACCGGCGCCGCCCTGCTGACCTGCGGCGCCACCCTCGCCGCCGACCAGTGACGGGGACGGAACCATGCGACCGGCGACGTCCGGAACCACCCAGCTGGAGGACTGTGTGCTGTCCATCGGCCATCACTTCACCGAGACCTTCCACGCCGAGCACCGCGAGGTCAGGGACCTGCTGCTCGCGCTGATCGACGCCTTCGGCACCGGCGACGCGGCGCGGGCCGGGAAGCTGGTGGCGGCCCTGTCGGCGGCCGTCGGGCCGCACTTCCGCTACGAGGAGGAAGCCATGTACCCCGGCCTGAAGGCCGTCCTCGGCGCGCACTACGTGGACAAGCTGCTCAACGACCACGACGACACGATCCGCAACATCCGCGAGCTGGCCGAGCTGGCCGACCTGGCCGCGCTCGACGGCCTGGGCGAGATCGACGAGAACCAGGCCGCCTGGGGCATCGCCCTGGCACGGGAGATCCTGCCGCACGTCAGCGACTGCGACGGCCTGTCGCTCATGGTCGAGACGCTGCCCGAGGACGACGTCGTGCACATCCTGGCCACCCGCGAGGTGGCCAGGGAGATCAACGCCGACGTGCTCACCTGGGCCGGCACGCTGCGGGCGCGGCGTGTCTGAGGCCGGGCTCCCCGTCCTGATCCAGGGCGGCATGGGTGTCGCGGTGTCCGGGTGGCGGCTGGCGCGCGCGGTCGCCCGCACCGGGCAGCTCGGCGTGGTGTCGGGCACCGCCCTGGACGTCGCCCTGGCCCGCCGCCTGCAGCGCGGCGACCCCGGCGGCGACCTGCGCCGGGCGCTGGCCTGCTGCCCCATCCCCGAGATCGCCGAACGGGTGCTCGGACGCTACTTCGTGCCCGGCGGGATCGCGCCCGGCACGCCGTACCGGCCGGTGCCCCGGCTCGGGCTGCGGCCCAGCCGGGCCCGCGACGAGCTGGCCGTGGCCGCCAACTTCGCCGAGGTCTTCCTGGCCAAGCAGGGCCACGACGGGCCGGTCGGCGTCAACTACCTGGAGAAGATCCAGCTCGCCACGCCCGCCGCCGCCTACGGCGCGATGCTGGCCGGCGTCGACTACGTCCTGATGGGCGCCGGCATCCCGGCGGAGATCCCGGCGCTGCTCGACGCCTTCGCCGCCCACCGCCCGGCCGAGCTCACCGTCGCCGTGGCCGAGGCCGGCGACGCCCGGCACACGGTCGGCCTCGACCCGGCGGCGCTGTGGCCCGCCCCGGCCGAGCCGCTGCGGCGCCCCAAGCTGCTGGCGATCGTCTCCTCCCACGTGCTGGCCGCCTACCTGGCCCGCTCGCCGGTGACCAGGCCCGACGGGTTCGTCCTGGAGGCGCCGGTGGCCGGCGGGCACAGCGCGCCGCCGCGCGGCCGGCTGGTGCTCGACGAGCGCGGCGAACCCGTCTACGGGCCGCGCGACGAGGCCGACACCGCCAAGGTCGCCGCGATCGGGCTGCCGTTCTGGCTGGCCGGCGGCTACGCCACCCCCGGCGGCGCGGCCGGCGCGCGGGCCACCGGCGCCACCGGCATCCAGGTCGGGACGGCCTTCGCGCTGTGCCGGGAGTCGGGCCTCGACGACGGCCTGCGGCGGCGCATGCTGAGCCGGGCCCGCCGGGGCGCGCTGGAGGTGCGCAACGACCCGCGCGCCTCGCCCACCGGCTTCCCGTTCAAGGTCGCGAGCCTGCCCGGCACCCTGTCGGAGCCCGAGGTGTTCGACCGGCGTCCCCGGCTGTGCGACCTGGGCTACCTGCGCACCCCGTACGTCAGGCCCGGCGGCGCGATCGGCTACCGCTGCCCCGCCGAACCCGTGGACGCCTACGTCCGCAAGGGCCGGCCCGCCGAGGAGGCCGAGGGCCGCCAGTGCCTGTGCAACGGGCTGACCGCCGCCATCGGCCTGGGCCAGCACCGCGCCGACGGCTACCACGAGCCCGCCCTGCTCACCCTGGGCCAGGACCTCGGCTTCCTGGACGGCCTGCCCGACGACCACTCGGCCGCCGACGTCGTGAACCACCTCCTGCGAGGAGCACCCGCATGACCGCACCACCCGGCGGGCGGCCGCTGCGCCGCGTCCGGCGCGACGTCGCCGCGAGCCCGTTCATCGTGATCTGGGAGGCCACCCGCGCCTGCCCGCTGGCCTGCCTGCACTGCCGCGCCGAAGCCGTGCCCGACCGGCACCCGGAGGAGCTGACCACCGAGGAGGCGTACCGGCTCATCGGCCAGGTGGCGGACTTCGGCACGCCCCCGCCGCTGTTCGTGATCACCGGTGGTGACCCGTTCGAGCGGCCCGACCTGCTCGACCTGGTCCGCCACGCCCGCGCCGGCGGCCTGGCCCCGGCGGTGTCCCCGTCGGCCACCCCCGCGCTCGACCCGGCCAATCTCGCCCGGCTGCGCGAGGCCGGGGCCGCCGCCGTCTCGCTCAGCCTCGACGGCGCGACCGCGCCCGTCCACGACGCCTTCCGCGGCTACGACGGGGTGTTCACCCGTACCCTGCGCGCCTGGCGGGCGGCCCGCGAAGCCGGGCTGAAGGTGCAGATCAACACCACCGTGACCCGCCACAACCTGGCGAGCCTGCCGGACATCGCCGCCCTGGTACGCCAGGAGGGCGCGCTGCTGTGGAGCGTGTTCTTCCTCGTGCCCACCGGCCGGGGCCGCGACCTGTCGGCCCTGACCCCGCAGGAGACCGAGGACGTGCTGCACTTCGTGCACGACGTCGGCACCGCGATCCCGGTCAAGACCACCGAGGCGCACCACTTCCGGCGGGTCGCCGTGCAACGGCTCGTCCTGGCCGGGCAGGGCGTGGACCACGCCGAGGCGCTGCGGCTCGGCCCGCTCTACCGCACCCTGCGGCGACGCGCCGAGCAGGCCGGGCTGATCGAGGAGCGGCGCACCCGCCGCCCGCCCGTCGACGTCAACGCCGGACGCGGGTTCGTCTTCGTCTCCCACACCGGGACCGTGCATCCCTCGGGCTTCCTCCCGCTGGACGCCGGGAACGTGCGCGACCGGCCCCTGACCGAGATCTACCGCTCCGCGCCGCTGTTCACCGCGCTGCGCGACCCCGACCGGCTGACCGGCCGGTGCGGCGCGTGCGAGTTCCGGACGATCTGCGGCGGCTCCCGTTCACGCGCCTACGCTTGCTCGGGAGACGTCCTCGGCGAGGAGCCGTGGTGCGCCTACGAGCCCGGCAGCTTCCCCTACCAGAAGGAACTGGCCGCCCATGTACGAGCCGCCCGTGTATGACAGGAGAAGGGCCGGCGGGCTGGCCGCGCCCTACGACACGATGCTGGCCGCCTACGCCGCCGCGCTGGCCGGCTCGCCGCTGGCCGCCTCCAGCAAGGCCAGCTACCTGCGCCGCGTCGGCCGCTACCTGACCTGGGTCGCCGCCGCCTCGGCCCGCGGCCGGCTGGCGGGCGAGCCGCTGGCCGACACGACCGTGGCCGTCCGCACCGCCCACGTCTACCACGGCGAGCTGGACGGCCGCTACGCCCCCAGCACGATCAACAGCACCCTGGCCGCGCTGGAGGACTTCTACGCCCGGCTCCACCTCGGCGCGACCGGCATCCCTCGCCGGCCGGCGTCCGGCGACCGGGCGGGCGCGCGATGACCTGGTGGTCGGTGGTGCGCTTCCTGCACGTGCTCGGGGCCGCGCTGTGGGTCGGCGGCCAGCTCGCCGTCTCCCTCGTCCTGCTGCCCCTGGCCCGGCGCCTGCTGGACGACGAGCGCCGCGCCCAGGTGCTCGGCGCCGTCGGCCGCCGCTTCGGGCTGCTCACCGCCGCCCTGTTCCTGCCCCTCCAGCTCGCCACCGGCGTGGCCATCGCCTGGCACAAGGGCGTCACCTGGGCCTCGCTCGCCGAACCCGGCTACGGCCGCACCCTGGCCGCCAAACTCCTGCTGTTCTGCGCCGTCATGGCCGCCGCCGCCCTGCACGGGTGGGCCGCCGCCCACGCCCGTCCCCGCCTGGCCCGCGCCATGGCCGTCAGCGCCCTGGTGGGGTCGATCGGCGTCGTGCTGCTGGCCGCCGCGCTGCCCGCCACCTGAGCATGGCCGATCGGAGGCGCGGAAAGGGACTTTGGTCCCTGACGGGAGCACCGCCGGCCGCGACATCGTGGAGACATGCCCGCAGTTACCGTCGTGCCGGGAGCCCCGCGATGACCGGCGCCGGCGTCCCCGGCGCCCGCACCTGGGACCGCCCCTTCGCCTCACATGCCGGCGTGCGCCGGATCGTCGCCTCCGCCGTCGCGGCGCCCTCGGTGCACAACACCCAGCCCTGGCGCTTCCGCCGCCTCGACGACACCACCATGGAGCTGTACGCCGACCTCGACCGGCTGCTCGCCGTCACCGACCCCCTGGGGCGCGGGCTCGGCATCAGCTGCGGGGCCGCGCTGTTCAACCTGCGGCTGGCGGTCCGGATGACCGGGCACGACCCCGGCGTCCTGCCGCTGCCCGACCCGACCGGCCGGCCCGACCTGCTGGCGACCGTACGGGCCACGCCCGGCGGGCCGCCCACCCCGGACGAGCGGCTGCTGCACGACATGATCCCGCACCGGCGCACCAACCGCTTCCCCTTCGAGCGCCGCCCGCTGCCCAGGGACGTCCTGCTCGACCTGGTCAACGCCGCCCACGACGAGGACGCCACGCTGCTCCTCGTCAAGGGCGGGACGGCCAGGCGGGTGCTGGACATGGTGGCCCTGGCCGACGACACGCTGACGGCCGACGCCGCCTACCGGGCCGAGCTGGCCCGCTGGACCCGTCCCGGGGCGGCGGGCGCCGACGGCGTCCCCGCCCACGCCTTCGGCCCGCGCCCGCGCTGCGGCGAACTGCCCATGCGCGGCTTCGGCGGCGGCGAGGTCGCCGACTTCGAGGCGGAGCCGCAGCTCGTCGCCCTGTTCACCCGGGGCGACGGCCCGCACGACTGGCTGCGCGCAGGGCAGGCCCTGCAACGCGTCCTGCTCACCGCCACCGCGCACGGCGTGGCGGCCTCGATGTTCAGCCAGCCGCTCGACCTGCGCCCACCGCAGCACCGCGGCGACCGGCCCGGACCGTTCGGGCACGTGCAGATGCTGATCAGGCTCGGGTACGGCCCGCCGGTCCCGCGCGTCCCCCGGCGCCCGGTGTACGAGGTGCTCGACCGGGCGGGGGCCCGGCGTGCCTGAGCGGGGCGGTCCCCGATCCACCCGGCCTCGCCGGCCACGGACAGGAAGGTGCCCGGGATGCCGGTCGACATCCGTATAGAGAGCGGCAGGCCGATCGACCTGCCGCCGCCGCCGAGGCGGGCCCGCGCGTCCTGGCACCTGCGGGCGAACGCGATCGTCGTCGCCTGGCTGGCGCTGACCGTCGTGGCCGCCCTGGCGGGCGACGTGCTGCCGGCGCCGTCGTGGCTGCTGATCCACGTGTTCCTGCTCGGCGCGGTCAGCACGGCCGTGCTCATCTGGAGCGAGCACTTCACGGTGGCGCTGCTGCGCGTCCGCGGCCCGTCCGAGCGGGTCAGCCTGACCCGGCTGGCGCTGCTCAACATGGCCACGGTCGCGGTGCTGGCCGGGGTGGCGTACGGGCCGTGGCACCTGGCGGCGGCCGGCGCGGCGCTGCTGACGGGCGTGGTGCTGTGGCACGCGGCCGTCCTGGTCCGGCTCGTCCGCTGCGCGCTGCCCGGCCGGTTCGGCCACGTCATCGGCTGGTACGTCACCGCCGCCTGCGCGCTCGCCGCCGGCGGCGTCCTCGGCGGGCTGATGGCCGCCCAGACCGTCCAGGGCGCGCTCCACGAGCGCATGAGCGCCGCCCACTCCCAGGTGAACGTCTTCGGCTGGATCGGGCTCACCGTGCTCGGCACCCTGTTCACCCTGTGGCCGACGGTCCTGCGCACCCGCATGTCGGACCGGACCCGCCGGGCCTCGCGCGTGGGGTTGTGGCTGGCCGCGCCGGGACTGACGGTGGCGGTCGCCGGGCTGCTGGCGGGCTGGCGGTGGGTGGCCCTGGCCGGGCTGGCGGCGTACGCGGCCGGCGGGCTGGCGGTGCTCGTCCCCCTGGGCGACGCGCTGCGGCGCAGGCGGCCGCACACCGGCGCGGCGTGGATGCTGGGAGCGGCGATCGTCTGGTTCGAGGTGGCGCTGGCCGCCGATCTGGTGGTGGTGGCCACCAGGCCGGCGCACCAGGTCGCCGCCGCGCTGGCCCCGCTGCTGCCGCTGATGCTGGTCGGGTTCGTGGCGCAGGTGCTGCTCGGGTCGCTGCTGCACCTGCTGCCCGCGGTGCTGGGCGGCGGCCCGGCCCGGTTCAAGGAGAACGCGGCGCTGCTGGAGCGCGGCTGGCCGGTGCGGCTGGCGGCGCTCAACGTGGGGGTGCCGCTGCTGGTCCTGCCGGTGCCGCGGCCGGTCGTGCTGCTGGGATGGGCGTCGGTGCTGGCCGCCGTGCTGGCCTTCGTCGCCCTGGCGGCGACCGCCCTGACCCGCCCCCGCCCGCCCGCCGCCTCCCCGGCTGCCGGGGGCGAGGGCGGCCCGGGGTGGCGGCGGTCGCTGCCCGCCCTCGCCGGGGTGGTCGCCGGCTGCCTGCTGACGGCCGCCGCGGTCGTCGTCGCCACGTCCGGCGGGTCAGGACCGGCGGCGGTGACCGCGACCGGCTCCCGCACGGTCGAGGTGACGCTGTCCGGGATGCGGATCCGCCCCACCGTGATCGAGGCCCCCGTGGGGACCGTGCTGACGTTGCGGGTCACCAACGCCGACGCCCAGCGGCACGACCTGCGCCTGGCGACCGGCGAACGCACCCCGATGCTGGCTCCCGGCCAGAGCGCGACGCTGCGCCTGGCGCCGCTGGGCGGGCCGGTGGACGGCTGGTGCACGGTCGCCGGGCACCGCGCCGCGGGCATGACCATGCGCCTGGCCCCGACCGGCGCCCCGGCGGCGGCGTCCCGGCCCCAGGAGGCCACCGGCCACACCGGTCACACGACCACCGACGCCGCCCCGGCCGTGCCCGGGGCGCTCGACCTGGCGGCGCCCATGTCGTCCGGCTGGCGACCCCACGACGCGACGCTCCGGCCCGCGCCCGGCGGCACCGAGCACCACGTCGAGATCCGCGCCGACGACCGGCTCGTCCAGGAGGTCGCGCCCGGGATGCGGCAGCGCGTCTGGACGTTCAACGGCACCATGCCGGGCCCGGTGCTGCGCGGCAAGGTCGGGGACGTGTTCGTCGTGACGTTCGTCAACGCCGCCACCATGGGCCACGGCATCGACTTCCACGCCGGCGCCACCGCACCGGACGGGCCGATGCGCACGATCCAGCCGGGCGAGCGGCTGACCTACCGCTTCCGCGCCGACTACGCCGGGGCGTGGCTCTACCACTGCTCGACCATGCCGATGACCCAGCACATCGCCAACGGCATGTACGGCGCCGTCGTCATCGACCCGCCGGACCTGCCCAAGGTCGACCGCGAGTACCTGCTGGTCCAGGGCGAGCTGTATCTCGGCGAGCCGGGCGGCGAGGCGCAGGTCGCCAAGATCCGGCAGGGCGCCCCGGACGGCTGGATGTTCAACGGCACCGCCGCCGGCTACGACCACGCCCCGCTGCCGGCCACGGCCGGGGAGCGGGTCCGCATCTGGGCGGTGGCCGCCGGCCCCAGCTCGGGCACGTCCCTGCACGTGGTGGGCGCGCCGTTCGACACGGTCTACAAGGAGGGCGCCTACCGGCTGCGCACCGAGGACGCGGGCGGCGCGCAGGCGCTCGACCTGGCCCCGGCGCAGGGCGGCTTCGCCGAACTGGTCTTCCCGGAGGCGGGCACGTACCCGATCGTGGACCACACGATGCGGCAGGCGGAGGCGGGCGCGCACGGCCTGTTCAAGGTCGGCGCCCCGCCGGAGGACTGACCGCCGCCGCCCGGCCGGTCAGCCGGTCGTCGCCGGGGACTGGCCGGGCGTTATGCGGTCCCAGGTGGCCAGCGGCAGCATGATGACGGCCGCGGGGAACAGGCCGTGCTCCTCGTGGTCGATGTGCCGGTGGAGGCGGTCGAGGGCGTCCAGCACGGCGGGCCAGTCGGGCGCGGCCGGGTCGATCGCGCCGAGGACGCCGTGGATGTCGGCGTGCTCGGCGCACAGCCGGGCCACCTCCTCGGCCAGCGACCCCTCGGCGCGCAGCTCGGCGAACAGCCCGCGCTCCTCGGTGTCGGTGTGCGGGACGAGCCGGGCCATCAGGTCCGCCAGCAGCGCCACGGCGTCACCGTGGCGCAGCTCCCCGACGGCGCGGCGCAGCGCCCCCGCGCACTCCTGGATGTCCCAATGCTCCTGGGACAGGCGGCCGATCAGTGGGAACTCCCGGCAGCCGCAGTAATTGCACATGGTCACGTCCTTACAGGAGGGTCGCTTCTCGACGACGGCGGCCGGGGCGCGCGCATACGCGTACCGCTCCCCGGGCCGCCCCTTGCCTCCACCCTTTCCGCCGGGACGACGCGCCGGTCAGGGCCGAAAGTCCCTGATCGCCCCCGACCTCCGTCGGAAAACCACGTGACGGGCACCGGCGGCATCAGGGACGATCACGGCCATGGAGTACGGCGAACTGGTCGCGCGGGCGTCGGCGGCGGCGATCGAGGGCTGGGACTTCGCCGCCCTGCACGGCCGGGTCGTCGAGGAACCGCTTCGCCCTGCTGGCCCGCCGCTCACCCGGAGCGGGGGCGCGGGGGGACGGTGACAGGACGGCCCGTCCTGGCTGACTCGTAGGCGGCCTCGACCAGGGCGACCGCCGCCGCCGCGTCGTCGCCCGGCGCGTGGTTCGGGCCCCGGCCCGCGATCAGCTCCCCGAACGCCTCCACCGGCGCGTGCTTGGCCCACGCGGCGTGGCTCGGGTCGGGGGACACGCGGATGCGGGCGCCGTCCGGCCGGTGCACCGTGGCGGTGCCGTGCTGGAGGTCGTGCTCGACCATGCCCGAGGTGCCGTACAGGCGCAGGCGCTGGCGGGTGGGCAGGCCCTCGGGCACGGTCCCGGTGGCGGTCAGCGAACCCACCGCGCCGCCGGTCAGCCGGACGGTGACCGCGTCGACCACGTCGACCGGCAGCGAGCGGTGGTCCATGAGGGCGAAGACCTGCCCGGCGCCCTGCCCCGTGGCCCTGGTCAGCGCGCCGGCCAGGTGCGTGAGCTGCGAGTGGCCCTGGCCGCCGGCGGCCGGGGCGGCGTAGGTGGGCGCGCCGGTGAACAGGCTCATCATGACGGAGGAGAAGTCGCCGTTGACGCATACCAGCTCGCCGATCTCCCCCTCCAGCACGGCCTGCCGCACCCGGACGGCGGCGGCGCTGTACTGCCCGGTGTAGCCGACCGACAGGTGCGTCCCGGTGCGCTCGGCCGTGGCCACCAGGTCCCACGCCTCGGCCGCGGTCGTCGTCATGGGCTTCTCGACCAGCACGTGCACGCCGGCCTCCAGCGCGGCCCTGGCCAGCGCGTGGTGGGTGGCGTGCGGGGTGGCGATGACGACGCCGTCGACCAGGCCGGAGGCGTACAGCTCGGCCGGGTCGGCGAAGGCGGGCACGCCCGGCTCGGCGCGTCCGGGATCGGGGTCGCACACGGCGGCCAGGCGCAGGCCGGGAGCGGCCGCGATGGCCGGAAGATGGGCGAAGCGGGCCCACCACCCCAGCCCGACCACCCCGAGCCGGACGGTCACGCGACCCTCCGCAACGGCACGGACGGGTCGAGCTCCAGCCCGAACCCGGGCGCGTCGCCGAGCCGCACCCGGCCGTCCACGGGAAACGTCTCACCGGTGCACAGGGGATGTTGCGGGACGAGCCAGTCGCAGTCACCCACGAACATGCCGAACTCGGCCAGCGGCGGCTCGGGCCGGGTGGCGATGAAGTGGTAGGCGTAGTGGCCGCCGGTGTGGGGGACCAGCCGCACGCCGTGCGCGCGGGCCACCGTCGAGATGCGGCGCAGCTCGGTGAGCCCGCCGCACCAGTTGGGGTCGGGCTGGACGACGTCCACGCCCGACTCGCACAGCAGGCCGAAGCCGGCGGCGGTGTACTCGTGCTCGCCGGAGGCCAGCGCCATCGGCGCCGGCAGGCGGTCGCGCAGCCGCCGGTGGGCGGCGTAGTCGTCCGGGCGCAGCGGCTCCTCGATCCAGTCGAAGCCGAGCGGGGCGACGGCGTGGGCCAGGCGGGCGGCGTAGTCGACGTCGAGCGACATCCAGCAGTCGTACATCAGCGGGAAGTCCGGGCCGGCGGCCTGGCGGGCCTGCTCGGCGATCGAGACGTTGGCGCGGAAGCCGTCCTCGCCCTCGACGGGGGCGTAGGTCAGCGGGATCTTCGCGCCCCGGAAGCCGAGCCTGCGGGCCGCCTCGGGCCGCGGGCCGGTCGCGTACAGCTCGACGCCGTCGTGCACCGCCCCGCCGAGCAGGGTGTGCACGGGGGTCTGGGTGATGCGGCCGTGCAGGTCCCAGATCGCCAGGTCGACGGCGGAGATCGCGTGCAGGGCCAGGCCCTTGCGCCCGTAGTGCAGGGTGCTGTTGAACATGCGGTCCCACAGCCGCTCGTGGTCGAAGGCGCTCTGCCCCCGTACGAGACAGGCCAGGTGCAGGGCGGCCAGGGTGGCGACGACCAGGCCGCCGTTGGTTGTGCCGAGACCCACGTGCCCGGACGCGCTCTCGACCTGGACGACCACCGTCTGCTGCGAGTCGGGCCCGATGGCGGCCATCCGGTCGTCGCGGAAGTCGGCGTGCTGCGACATGGGGCTGGCGACCTTGCGCCGCTTCCACTGGCGTAACGCCTCGCCGTCGCCGGGATCGGCCGCCGCGGGCGGCAGGTTGACGTAGTCGGCCACGAAGACGCGGACGTCGGTGATCCGGTCCATCAGCTCTCCTGGTTCTTGTACGGCCGGACGGCCTGCTGGGCCGCGGCCATGGTCTCGCCGGCCTGGTCGAAGGTGCGCTGGGCGACGGTGATGAACAGCACGTCGATCACGGCGAGCTGGCCGTGCCGGGTGGCCAGCGCCTCGGTGCGGAACCCGGTCTGCACCCGGGTCAGCAGCGTGAGCTCGGCGCGGGCGGCCAGCGGCGAGGCGGGGTCGTTGCAGATCGCGATGGTCGCCGCGCCGTGCGACGTCGCCTCGCTCACCAGGTCGACCGCCTCCTTGGTGCGGCCGCTGTGCGAGATCGCCACCACCACGTCGCCGGGGCCGAGCAGCGCGGTGCCGCTGAGCGCGATGTGCGTGTCGGTCGAGGTCCAGGCCGGCACGCCGACGTGGTAGAGCCGTTGCTGCAGCTCCGAGGCCACCGTGGAGCTGCCGCCGGCGCCGAACACCCACACCCTGCGGGCCGTGGCGAGCAGCGCGCAGGCGCGTTCGGCCGCCGCCAGGTCGAGCCCGGCCAGCGTCTCGGTGGTGGCCTGGGCGATCGCCGCCGAGACCACCTCGGCGATGCGCGGCAGCCCGTCGTCCTCGGCCACGTCGGCGCCGATGCTCACGCTCCACGGCTCGGCCTTGGACCGGCCGCTGTCGGAGGCCAGCGCCAGGCGCAGCTCGGCGTACCCGTTCAGGCCGAGCGAGCGGCACAGCCGGGTGACGCTGCCGGTGGAGACGCCGCACCGGTCGGCCAGGTCGAGGATCGTCAGCCGGGCCACCGCCCCGGGGTCGGCCAGCACCAGGTCGGCGATGGCGCGCTGCGCCTCCGGCATCGACGGCGCCATCTCGGCGATCCGGTCGACGACGCCCTCCAACGGGCTCTGCATGGATGTCCTGCCTCTCATCATCGCAACGGAGAATAATTTGTCTTCGTGTAACGCGTCAACGGCGAAGTTGTTATCCGAATCCCCTTGACGAAGGGTCGAGACGTCCCGCACCTTAGCGGCCACAGAGAAAAATTCATCGCTACCAGAACGGGATGCCGATGTCCTTCCTCTCCGCGGCCGGCTATTTCAGCGCGCTCCAGGACGTCCTGACCAAGGTGAGCACGTCCCAGGCGCCGCTGGTGGACAAGGCGGCGGCGTTGATCGCCGACGCGGTCGAGGCCGGCGGGGTGCTGCAGGCCTTCGGCAGCGGCCACTCCGAGGCGTTCGCCCTGGAGCTGACCGGCCGGGCCGGCGGGCTCGTCGCCGCCAACCGCATCGAGCTGCGCGACCTCGTGCTGCTCGGCGGCGCGGAGCCGGGCGTGCTTTCGGACCCGCTGCTGGAGCGCGATCCCGCCGTCGCGCCCCGCCTGTACGAGCTGGCCGCGCCGGACCCGCGCGACGTGTTCGTCATCGCCTCCAACTCCGGGGTCAACGGCTCGATCGTCGAGCTCGCCGCCCTGGTCAAGGAGCACGGCCATCCGCTGATCGCGGTCACCTCGGCCGAGCACTCCGGCCGCATGCCCTCCCGCCACCCCTCGGGACTGCGTCTGAGCGATCACGCCGACATTGTGCTCGACAACGGCGCGCCGTACGGCGACGCGATCCTGCCGCTGCGGGACGGCGGCCGCGCCTGCGGCGTCTCCTCCATCACCGGCGCCCTGCTGTCCCAGCAGATCGTGGCCGAGGTGGCCCGCCGCATGGAGGCGTCCGGGACGCGGCCGCCGGTGTACCTGTCGGCGAACGTCCAGGGCGGCGACGAGCACAACCGCCGCCTCGAAGAGCGGTACGACGGGCGCATCCGCCGTACCACCAGGTAACCAGGAGTACCACCATGAACCACCTCTCCCGGCGGCAGCTCCTGCGCGGCGCCGCCCTGACCGGGGCCGGCCTGCTGGCCACGGCCTGCGCCACCCCCGGCGACCCCGCCGCCACCCGGCCGGCCGCCACCGGCGCGCGCAGCGCCGCCAACCCGCTCGGCCTCGACGAGAACGGCCCCCTGGAGATCGTCATCTTCGACGGCGGCCTCGGCGACGCCTACGCCACCACCATCCACGAGCCGCTGTTCCTGAGCCGCCACCCCAAGGTGCGGCTCAAGCACTCCAGCACCAAGGAGATCTCCGGCACGCTGCAGCCGCGCTTCGTCGGCGGCAACCCGCCCGAGGTCATCAACAACGACGGCGCCCAGGCGCTCGACCTGGCCGCGCTGGTGCAGGGCGGCCAGCTCCAGGACCTCACGCCGCTGCTGGAGGTCCCCTCCTGGGACGACCCGGGCACGAAGGTGCGCGACGTCCTGCTGCCCGCCGCCATCGAGGCGGGCTCCTTCGACGGCCGCCCCTACAGCGTGCCGTACGTGTTCATGATCTTCGGGTTCTGGCACTCCGCCAAGCTGTTCGCCCAGAAGGGCTGGACGGCCCCCGCCACCTGGGACGAGTTCCTCACCCTGTGCGGCACGATGAAGAAGGCCGGCATCGCGCCGTTCGCCTACGCCGGCAAGTACCCCGGGTACGTGTGGGAGGCCATCCTCACCATGGCCGTCAAGCACGGCGGCCCCGAGGTGATGAAGCGGGTGGACAACCTGGAGGACGGCGCCTGGCAGGCCGACGCCCTGACCGCGGCGGCCGGCGCGTTCGGCGAGCTGCACGCCAGGGGGTTCCTGCTGCAGGGCACCGAAGGGCTCAACCACACCGAGTCGCAGGCCCGGCAGAACAGCGGCGAGGTCGCCGTCATCCCCAACGGCTCCTGGCTGGAGAACGAGCAGAAGAAGGTCGCCCCCGCCGACTTCGGCTACGCCATGTTCCCCGTCCCCGCGCTGGAGGCGGCCGAGGCGATGCCGGGCACCGCCCTGCACGCGATGCCCGGCTCCGGCTTCGTCGTCGCCGCCAGGAGCCGCAACCCGGCGGCGGGCATGGAGTACCTGCGCGCGATGGTCTCCCGCGAGGGCGCCGGCAAGTACAGCGGCCTGGTCAGCACCCTGACCACGGTCCGCGGCGCGGCGCTGCCGCCGCAGGCCGGGGCCGGGCTCAGGAGCGCCGCCGCCGCGCTCGAGGCCGCCGGGACCGGCCTGGTCAACTGGCGGGTGCACGAGTGGTACAAGGAGATCGCCACCGAGCTCGACGCCGCCACCGGGCAGCTCATGACCGGCGGCATCACCGCCGCGCAGTGGGCCGAGCGGCTGCAGCGCAAGGCCGACGCCGTCAAGAAGGACTCCTCGATCAAGAAGTTCTCGAGGTAACCCGCCGTGCGGCACGGACGGCGGCGCTTCGCCGCGACCTTCCTGGCCCTGCCCGTCCTCCTCTACGTCCTCTACGTCATCTCCCCGTACGCGCAGGCGTTCCAGATCTCCCTGACCGACTGGCGCGGGATCGACGCCCGGCCCGCGTTCGTCGGGCTGGACAACTTCCGGCGCCTGCTGGCCGACCCGGTCTTCTGGAAGGCCATCTCGCACAACGCGATCCTGCTGGCCGCGCTGCCGGTCATCACCCTGGGGCTGGCGCTGCTGTTCGCGTACCTGCTCAACGCCGGCGGCGACCGGCCGGGCACCGGCGTCACCGGGTCGGGCTTCTACCGGGTGGTGTTCTTCTTCCCGCAGGTGCTGTCGGTCACGATCATCGCGGTGATGTTCCAGTCGGTGCTCCGCCCCGACCGCAGCGGCGTGCTCAACGGCCTGCTCATGCAGCTCGGCCTGGACCCGGTCGGCTTCCTCACCGACCCAGGGCTGGCCCTGTGGTCGATCCTGGGCGTGCTGGTCTGGCAGGCCGTCGGCTTCCACGTCGTGCTGTTCTCGGCCGGCATGGCCGCCATCCCCCGCGAGCTGCACGAGTCGGCGCAGATCGACGGGGCCGGGCGGGCCGCGTCCTTCTTCCACGTCACCCTTCCGCTGCTGCGGCACACCGTGCAGGTCGGCTGGGTCTACCTCGGGGTGGCCGCCTTCGACGCGTTCTCGATCGTGTTCGTGCTGTCGGCCGAGCGCGGCGGCCCCGACTACAGCACCACCGTGCTGGCCAACGAGGTCTACCGCAACGCCTTCGGCTACGCGAAGTTCGGCTACGCCTCGGCCCTCGGGGTCGCCCTGTTCTTCTGCACGATCACCTTCGCCGCGCTCACCCTCCGGCTGACCCGGCGCGACAAACTGGAGTACTGACGATGGCAGTCGACGTCCGTCCCGCCGTGGGGCGGCGCGCCGCGAGCCCGGCCCGGCGCGAGCTCGGGCTCCGGCGGTCGGCGCACGTGGTGCTCGCCCTCTGGACGGTCCTGGTGGTCGTCCCGATGGCCTGGACCCTGCTGGCCTCCTTCAAGGACACCGCGGAGATCTTCGGGCCCGCCTGGACGCTGCCGGCCCGGCTGCGGGTGGACAACTGGGTCCGGGCCTTCGAGCAGGCGCACATCGGCACGTACCTGGTCAACACCGTGGTCGTCGTGGTGCTGTCCACGACGGGCACCATGGTGCTGGGCTCGATGGCCGCGTACGTGCTGGCCCGCTATCCCTTCCGCGGCAGCGGCGCGGTGTACCTGCTGTTCGTCTCCGGCATGGCCTTCCCGGTCTACCTGGCGCTGACCCCGCTGTTCTTCGTGGTCAGGAACAGCGGCTCGATCCCGCTGATCGGCCCGTTCATCGGGCTGGACACGCGCGGCGGGCTGGTGCTGGTCTACATCGCCTACTCGCTGCCGTTCACCGTGTTCTTCCTGACGGCCTTCTTCAGGACGCTGCCCGGCTCGGTCGCCGAGGCGGCGTTCATGGACGGCGCCTCGCACACGCGGGTGTTCTTCCAGGTCATGCTGCCCATGGCGCGGCCCGCCCTGACCGGCATCACCGTCTTCAACGTCCTGGGCCAGTGGAACCAGTACCAGTTGCCGCTGATCCTGCTCAGCGGGAACGCCCGGGACAAATGGGTGCTCACCCAGGGCATCGCCGACATCTCCACCGCCACCGGCTACAGCGCCGACTGGGGAGCCCTGTTCGCCGCGCTCAGCCTGTCGATCCTGCCCATGCTGGCCGTCTACGTCGCCTTCCACCGGCACATCCAGGCCGGCATGACCGAGGGGGCGGTCAAATGAGCCTCGTCCTCGGCCTCGACGTGGGCGGCACCACCACCCGCGCCCTGGTCGCCGACCTGGACGGCACGGTGCTGGCCAGGGCGTCGGGCGAGGGCGGCAACCCGGTCGCCCACGGGGCGGCGGCCGTGGACAGGGTCGGCGCGACCGTGCGCGAGGCGCTGACGGGGCTCGATCCGGGCCGCGTACGGGCCGGGGTGATCGGGCTGGCCGGCGGCATGGGGCGGTACGCCGCCGACTTCGACCGGCTCTGGGCCCGGCTCGGGCTCGGCAGCACGCCCCGGCTGATCAGCGACGTCGAACTCGCCTTCGCCGCCGGAACCGGTCCGGCCCCTGACACCGAACAAATGCCCGGCCTCGGGCCGGACTCCGCCACCTGGCCGGACTCCGGCTCCGTCCTGGTCTGCGGGACGGGCGCCGCCGCCTGCCGGATCACCGGCGGGCGTACGGCCCGCTGCGCCGACGGGCACGGCTGGCTGCTCGGCGACCTCGGCTCCGGCGTGTGGATCGGCCGCCAAGCCATCCGCCACACCCTACGCGCCATCGACCTCACCCCCTCCACCGCCCTCCCGCCGCTTGCCGCGGCTGTGCTGGTGCAGCTCACCGGCGGGGTCGCCGCGGACCGGGCCGCCGCAGGGAGGGTGATCGAGGCCGTGCACGCCGCCCCCGTCCCCGCCATGGCGGCGCTGGCCCCCGTGGTGACCCGCCTGGCACTCCAGGACGACCCCGACGCCGCCGGCATCCTCGCCCGCGCCGCCGCCCACCTGCTGGCCACCCTCGCCGCCGTCCGGGAGCCGGGCGAGCGCACGCCCCTGGTCCTGGGCGGCGGCCTGCTGGCAGCCGGATCCCCGCTCGCCGCGACCGTACGGCGGCAGGCCGCCGCCCGCTGGCCCGCGGCCCCGATCAGCCACGCGGGCGACGGCGCCCTGGCCGCGGCCCGCCTCGCCCGCCACGACCTGCGAAAGGCGCTCCGATGAAACGCACCCTGTTATGCCTCGCCCTGCTCGCCTCCGGCCTGACGGCCTTGCCCACCCCGGCGACCGCCGCCGCGAACACCACCGCCACCCCGCCGACCGCCACCACGACCGCCACCACGAGCGCCGCTGTGACGCCGCAGCTCACCGACACCTTCGAGCACGCCCGCGACACCCACCCCACCTACGGCCTCAACGACTCGCTCGGAGCCCGGCAGAGCGGCGGCGCGCGCGGCGTCACCTACACCCGCGTGTCCGGCTCGTGGACCACCGCCACCCCGCCCGAGCCGTACTACTCCCAGGTCAACCATCCCGACTACCCGGGGAAGCTGGCCTTCGCCCTGGCCCGCTCGGCCGTCCGCCTGGACGCCCCCCTCGCCCAGGACCAGGACGACGCCTACACCGTCTCGGTGACGGTGGACCCCGACCCCAAGCTGCGCGGCACCGACGGCGACTGGAGCTCGGTCATGTTGTCGCGCAGCCCGTCCTCGGCGGGTTACGTCACCAGCGCGGACGTCCAGCTCGGGCTGACCGTGGCGCGCAACGGCGAGGTGCAGCTCTTCCGCGCCGGCAACGCCCTGTGGAGCGGCACGCTGAAGACCACCCGGGCGGGCGACGGCTTCCACGTCACCGTCGCGGTCTCCGGCGCGTCCAAGGCCGACCCGTCGGTCACCGTCACCGTGAACGCCGCCACCCGCACCACCGGCCTCGGCACCCCGATCGCCAAGCCCTACCTCTACCTCGGCGCGTACGTCAGCAACGACAAGCAGGTCAGCACCGCCGACGACCTGACGGTCAGCCGCCTGTCCCGCTTCGCCGACACCTTCGACGACGCCCAGGACGCCGAACCCGGTTACGGCCTGAACGACGCGCTCGCCAAGCGGCAGCCGCCGCTCGGCACCTCGGCCTACACCCGCGTCTCGGGCGACTGGCAGTCCTTCGACCAGCCGCCGCCGTACTACTCGCAGGTCAACCATCCCGACTATCCGGGCAAGCTGGCCTTCGCGCTGCGCCGCTCGGCCGTCCGCCTGGACGCCCCCGTCACGCCCGGCCAGGACGACGCCTACACCGTGTCGGTCACGGTGGACCCCGACCCCAAGCTGCGCGGCACCGACGGCGACTGGAGCTCGATCATGTTGTCCCGGAACCGGGACTCCAGCGGCTACGTAGCCAACGGCGACGTGCAACTGGGCCTGACCGTGGCGCGCAACGGCGAGGTGCAGCTCTTCCGCGCCGGCAACGCCCTGTGGAGCGGCACGCTGAGGACCACCCGCGCGGGCGACGGCTTCCACGTGACCGTCGCCGTGACGGGGGCGTCGAAGGCCGACCCGTCGGTCACCGTCACGGTCAACGGCGTCACCCGCACCACCGGCCTCGGCACCCCGATCGCCAAGCCCTACCTCTACCTCGGCGCGTACGTCAGCAACGACAAGCAGGTCAGCACCGCCGACGACCTGACGGTCAGCCGCGTCGACCTCTACCCGAACGTGGAGTACTACGGCTACTTCGCCACCGACGCCCTGCGCAGCTGGGGCAACCACCTGCCCGAGGTCACCGGCTTCGCCAACCTGCACTGGATCAGCGTCTCCCCGGACTGGGACGTCCCCGGCAGCGGCTACCGGACCTCCGACCTGGCCGGCTGCCCGCCCCGCTCCTGCGCCCTGTACGTCGGCGAGGAGTTCTTCCCGCCGGAGACCTGCAAGGGCAACGGCGTGTGCCCGATCGACGCCTCGCTCAAGCGCTGGAAGGCGTTCGTCGAGCTGGTCAAGCCGTACAAGGACCGGATCGGGGCGATCTACCTCAAGGACGAGCCGCAGATCTACGGCGTCACCAACGCCGACCTGCAGACCATGGCCACGGCCGTCGAGGAGTCGATGGCGCCGGGCAAGGGCTTCGGGCCGTACCCGATCATGCTGACCCTGGCCAGCGGGGACGTGAAGCCCTCCACCCTCATCCCCGCCGAGGTCGACTGGATCGGCGTGGACGACTACGCGGCCGACGAGGCCAGGCTCGACGGCCTGCTCACCACCCTCGAACGGATGACCGGCGGCACCAAACGCACCTACCTGTTCCCGCCGACCGCGGTCGCCCGCTACACCGGCCCGTACGACACCGACGAGAAGATCGAGGCCGTCCAGCGCGTCTACCACGACCTGGCCAAGAAGCACCAGAGCGTCATCGCGATCATGAACTTCGGCGTCTGGGTGGTCACCGACAGCCCGATGACCTACCCGTACCAGATTCCGCGCATCTGGGACGTCCAGGAGAGGTTCGGCGTCGCGGTCACCGTCAAGAACTGACGCCCACCCAGGACCCCGAGGAGAACTCATGTCGCTGTTCGACCTGCCGCTCGACGAGCTCGTCGCCTACCGTCCCGCCGTGCCCTGCCCGGACGACTTCGACGACTTCTGGGCGTCCACCCTCGACGCCCACGCCCCGGCCGCCCCCGTCCTCACACCGGTGGACGCGGGCCTGCCACTGGTGGAGGTGTTCGACGTCACCTTCGCCGGGTACGGCGGCGCCCCCATCCGCTGCTGGCTGGTGCTGCCCGCCGCCACCTCGCCGGTGCCCTGCGTGGTGCAGTACCTGGGTTACGGACGGGGCAGGGGCGAGCCGTACTCGTGGCTGACCTGGCCCGCCGCGGGGTACGCCACGCTCGTCATGGACAGCAGGGGGCAGGGCCTGCTGTCGGCCGAGCACGTCGGCGCCACCCCCGACCCCGCCGGCGCGACCCAGGGCATGCTGACCCACGGCCTGCCCGGCCGCGACGGCTACTACTACCGCAGGCTCTACACCGACGCCGTGCTGGCCGTCGAGGCGGCCCGCGCCCATCCGGCGATCGACCCGGCCCGGATCCTGGTGGCCGGCGGCAGCCAGGGCGGCGGCCTCGCGCTGGCCGTCGCGGGCCTGCGCCGGGACGTGGCGGGCGCGCTCGTCGACGTGCCGTTCCTGTGCCACTTCCGGCGGGGTGTGGAACTGGTCGGCACCGAGCCGTACGCCGAGATCACCCGGTTCTGCGCCGCCAACCGGCACGCCGTGGACCGCGCCTTCGACACCCTGTCCTACTTCGACGGCGTCAACCACGCGGCCAGGGCCACGGCCCCTGCGCTGTTCTCCGTCGGCCTGATGGACCAGACGTGCCCGCCCTCGACGGTCTACGCCGCGTTCAACGCCTACGCCGGGCCCGCCGAGATCGTCGTGCATCCGTTCAACGGGCACGAGGGCGGCGCCTCCACCCGGCTGCGCGGCCAGCTCGCCTGGGCGGAGAAGGTCACCGCGGGCATCCCCCTGCCCTAGGCGGCGTCCGGTCTCACCTGCTCCAGGCCTCGTGGACGGTGGTGATGGCCGAGGAGACGGGCCGGCCGCCGGGCCGCGTGACGGCCGGCCGGCCCGGCACGGGGACGCCGTCCACGGTGATCGAGGCGTGCTCGCACGGGATGATCTGCATCGACAGCCCGTGGCTGACGCCCAGCAGCGGGAAGTCGGCCATCGAGAACGGCCTGGCGTCCAGCGGCCCGGTGATGCTGACCGCCAGGCCGGCCGCGCTGGCGTGCGCGCCCGTGACGGGGTCCACGCGCAGGTCCACGGCGGCCTGCTGCACCCGCGCGACGGGCCAGGACGGCAGCGCGGTGGCCTCGTCGAAGTGCCGGACGAAGTGCTCCTCGATCCACGTCCCGAGCTCCGGGTCGTCGCTCACGACGCGCAGCCCGGCGGGCGTCCACACCACCATCACGGCGCCGGTGCCGTGCGTGGACCAGTCGACCTGCCACAGGGAGGCGTACCCGGTGGGGACGTCGTCGTCGTAGAGGGTGACGTACGGGTTGGCGCCGGCGAGCAGTGGCCGGCGGGTCACGTAGGCGCTCATCGGCGCGCCCTCACTGGTGCTGAGCATGAGCCGATCATGGACGCTCCCACCCCTCGATGGCCAGCCCGCCGCCGCTTCCCGCGCACCTGAGTAGGGCGGTACTCATGCCCTCCCGCCGCCGGCGGCGCACCCTGCAAGGGACGGAACGGCGGAAAGGAGCATGCGATGCGCAAGGGCGTACATCTTCGACGGATCGGCCGCCGGGGGCTGCTGGCCATGATCATGGTCGTGTCGGTCGCCGTGCCCCTGTGGTCGGCGGCGGCCCCGGCCTCCGGGGCCGTGGCGGCCCGCGGGCGCACGCTCGCCGAGCCCTGGTCCTACCTGTTCGAGATCCGCCGGCGCTTCCCCGCGCCGGAGAAATGCGTGGACGTCGACAACGGCTACACCTTCGACGGCGCCAACGTGAAGCAGTGGGAGTGCGTGAACGTCCCGCAGCAGCACTGGCAGTACCAGCGGGTGGCTCCCGGGAGCGAGTGGTTCTTCCTGCGCGCCCAGCACAGCGGCAAGTGCCTGGACGTCGACAACGGCTACACCTTCGACGGCGCCAACGTGAAGCAGTGGCAGTGCGTGAACGTCCCGCAGCAGATGTGGCGCTGGAAGTACGCCTACACCGACGCGTGGTGGAACACCTTCTACTTCCTGGAGAACCAGAAGAGCGGCAAGTGCCTCGACGTCGACCACGGCTGGACGCACAACGGCGCCAACATCCAGCAGTGGACCTGCGACGAGTACGCGGGCCAGCAGTTGTGGTACTTCCGGCCGGTGTGACCCGGCCGTACGGCACCGGCCCGGACCCCTCCGGGCCGGTGCCGCCTCACTGCGCGGCCGGGGCGATGTTGTGGTTGACGCGGAACAGCCGGTCCGGGTCGTACCGGGCCTTGAACGAGGCCAGCTCCGCGGCGGCGTCGTCGTCCAGCTCACGCAGCAGCGCGCTGTGCAGGTGCGCCGAGACCGGGTGACGGGGGTCCTGGTAGATCTCGGTGATCCGGGTGTACGGCATGGCCGCGCAGGCGTCCTTCTCCGGGCCGAGCTCGCGCAACGGCTGCACCAGCCGGGCGCTGCTCACCCGCCTGGCCGACCACCACGGTGCGCCGAGCGGAAGAAGGCCACCGGGATCAGGGTGACCAGGCACAGTCCGAAGGCCCACCAGAAGGCGGTGCCGTAGGCGTGCGCCGGGCCCGCGCCCTGGCGCAGCCCGCTGTCCAGGACGGTCGTGAGGATGGCGGTGCCCAGCGAGCCGCCGAGCCGGTTGACGACGTTCAGCGCGCCGGCGGCGCCCGGCGTCTGTTGCCTGTCGACCGAGGCGTAGGCCGCGGCCATGGTGGGCGCGGAGACGGCGCCGATGCCCAGGCCGTACAGGACCAGGCAGAGGGCCAGCAGCCAGGTGTCCGGACGGGCGGGGGCCTGGGTGAAGGCGAGCAGCCCGGCCAGCGAGAGCACGAGCCCGCCGGTCACGACGGCGCGCGGGCCGTGGCGGTCGGCCAGCCGCCCGGCGGCGAACGAGCCGACCGCGGCCCCGAGCGCCTGCGGGGTGAGCAGCAGGCCCGTCGAGAGCGTGTCGGCGTGCCGGTCGTGCTGGAAGAACAGCGGCAGCAGGATCATGGAGCTGTAGAGCGAGGCCCCGAGCAGGAACAGCGCCACGCAGGCCGCGGTGAAGCCGCCCCTGGCGAACAGCCGTACGTCGATCAGCGGCTGACGGCGGGTGCGCAGCGCGTGCACGAGGTAGCCCGCGACCAGCGCCAGCCCCGCGCCGATCAGCACGGCCGGCGTCCACGCCCCCTCGCGCCCGCCCACCATGGTCAGCCCGTAGACCACCGCCGCCAGGCCGGGGGAGAGCAGCGCCAGGCCGAGAAGGTCGAGCCTGGGCGCGTTGTCGAGCCCGGCCTCGTCCCGGTTCAGGACGCGGGCCGCGACCGGCAGGACGAGCAGGCAGACGGGCAGGTTGAGGTAGAAGATCCAGCGCCAGTCGAGCTGCTGGACGACCAGGCCGCCCACGATCGGCCCGAGCACCGGGGCGAACATGACGGGTATCGTCAGCACGCTCATGGCCCGGCCGATCCTGGACGGCCCGGCCGCCTGGGCCAGGATCGCCTGGCCGACGGGGTTCATCAGCCCGCCGCCGACGGCCTGCACGAGCCGGAACGCGATGAGGGCCGGCAGTGACCAGGCCAGGCCGCACAGGGCCGAACCGGCCGTGAAGACCGCCACGGCGGCCATCCACGTGCGCTTGGCCCCGAACCGCCGGCTCAGCCAGCCCGACAGGGGCATGACCACCGCGATCGCGAGCAGGTAGCCGGCCGCCACCCACTGCACGTCGGTCAGCGACGTACGGAAGTGCGCCGCCATCGCGTCGGCCGCGATGCCCACGGCGGTGGCGTCGATCGTGGCCAGGATCGGGGCCGCGATCAGGACGATCCCCATGCGCAGCAGGTGCGGATCGAGCCGGTCGCGCGCGGCCCCGGCAGCAGAGGTGGTGGTCATCGAACACCCTTAGGATCGATTGACTAGGACGACTCCAAACACTAGGTCCGACCTAATCCCTAGGTCAAACCTAATGAACGCGCGGAAGGGCGGCAGCTCGTGACCGAACGATCCAAGGGCTTGCGGGAGCGCCAGAGACACCAGACCCGGCAGCTCATCTCCGATGTCGCGACCGGCCTGTTCCTGGAGCGCGGCTACGACGACGTCACCATCGCCGACGTCGCGGCCGCCGCCGGCGTGGCCAAGATGACCGTCACGAACCACTTCCCGCTGAAGGAGGACCTCATCCTCGACCGGCACGAGGAGCTGGTCGACGGCCTGGCCGGGGCCGTGTCGCGGCGCGGGCCCGGCGAGTCGGCCCTGGAGGCCGCCCACCGCGACTACGACGAACGGCTGCGCCGCCGCGACGGCGCGATCCCCGACGCGGGCGCCGACTGGCAGCGGATGGTGCGCGACACGCCGGTGCTGCGGGCCCGCCTGCGCCAGCTCCACGACCAGGCCGAGGCCAGGCTCGCCGCCCTCCTGGCCGAGGAGACCGACGACCCCGGCCTCACGCCCCGCCTGGTGGCCGCCGCGCTCGCCGCGGTGGAGCGGCTGCTGTTCGACGAGGCCCAGCGCCGGGTCCTCGCGGGAGAGGGGCCCGACCAGATCTTCGCGGCCCTGGCCCGCATCGCGCGGCAGGCCTACGACCTGCTGCGGCCCGCCATCGGCGACTACGCCCGCCGCGGCGCGGTCAGCGGTTGAGATAGGCGAGGACGGCCAGGACCCGGCGGTTGTCGTCCTCGGACTCGGGCAGCTGGAGCTTGCCGAAGATGCCGGCGATGTGCTTGTTGACCGCGCTGGCGGAGATCACGAGCTGGTGCGCGATCGCCGTGTTGGACCGCCCGGCGGCGATCAGGCTCAGCACCTCCCGCTCGCGCGGGCTCAGCTCGCCGGTGCGGCCACGCGCGTCGCCGCGGGTCAGCAGCTTGGCGATGACCTGCGCGTCCATCGCCGTGCCGCCCCGGCTCACCGAGGTGACCGCGTCGATGAACTGCCCGGTGTTGGCCACCCTGTCCTTCAGCAGGTAGCCGACCGCCCCCGCGCCGTCGGCCAGCAGCTCGCGGGCGTAGAGCTGCTCCACGTACTGCGACAGCACCAGCACCGGGAAGCCGGGCCGGTCGCGGCGCGCCTGGATCGCGGCCTGCAGCCCCTCGTCGGTGAACGACGGCGGCAGCCGCACGTCGACCACCGCCACGTCCGGCCGCTCCTCGGCCAGCGCCTTGCGCAGCGACGGCCCGTTGTCGACGGCGGCCACGACCGTGAAGCCGTGCTCGGTCAGCATGCGGACCAGCGCGTCCCGGATGAGGAACAGGTCCTCGGCGACGACTACTCGGACCTGATCGCGCACGGCACCTCCAGATGCACCCGGGTGGGCCCGCCGGGCGGGCTGTCGACGGCGATCGTCCCGTCGAAGACGGCCAGCCGGCTCTGGATGCCGCGCAGCCCGGTGCCGTCGGCCGGATCGACGCCGCCGCCGCCGTCGTCCACGACGTCGCAGCTCAGTATCCCGTGCCGGTAGCCCAGCGTGATCTGGACCGTCGCGGCGCCGGCGTGCTTGCTGGTGTTGGCGAGCAGCTCGTTGACGGCGAAGTAGACGGCCGACTCCACCGGCGGCGCGGGCCGTCCGGCCAGGTCGGTGGTGACCTCGACGTCGAGCAGGCAGTCAAGCGCCAGGGCCCGGATCGCGTCGGCGAGGCCGCGGTCGGCCAGGACCGGCGGATGCACGCCGCGTACCAGGTCGCGCAGCTCGTCCAGGGCCTTGGAGGAGGACTCGCGGGCCGTGGCCAGCAGGGCGCGGGCCGTCTCCGGGTCCTCGTCGAACAGCCGCTCGGCATGGCCCAGGCCCATGCCCAGGGCGACCAGCCGGGCCTGCGCGCCGTCGTGCAGGTCGCGCTCGATCCTGCGCAGCTCGGCGGCCTGGGCGTCCACGCTGCCGGCGCGCGTCTCCACCAGCGTCTCGACCCGCTGCTCCAGCGCGGCCGTGCGCGACGGCCCGAGCAGCGCGCCGGCCCACCGGGCGCGCAGGCGCAGCAGCCCGGGGCCGAGGTACAGGCCGAGCGCGATCAGCGCGAGCCCGACCGGGATCGCCGCCAGCGCGGCGGCCGTCGAGGTGACGTGGATGACGCCGTAGGCGTTCGCGCCGCCGGCCCGCAGGTTGGCCCGCCATACGAACGGCTGCACTGCCACGCCGTACAGGCCGTAGAGCGGCATGCCGAGCGCCAGCGCGGACGCCCACGTGCCCATGAGCGGGTCGAGGACGCCCCACAGCACGTCCCGCCAGGTCGCCGGGTCCTTCAGCAGCGCGGACGCGTCCGTCCCCGGCCCGTAGGGACGCTCGACGCGCACGCCGAGCCGGCCCGCCAGCCGCCGGGCCGCGCCGGCGACCGTGCGCAGCAGCGACACCGCCGGCGGGAACACCCACCGGCCCACGCCGGCCACCGCCGGCACCGCGCTGATCACGACCAGGACGGCCGCGACGACGCCGGCCACCGACAGCCCGATCATGGCCAGCGCCAGCACCGGCGTCGCGAGTCTCGCCTTCACTCCTCGTCTCCCCGCCGTCCGTGTCGTCCCGTTCCGCGCCCGTGGCATCATCGCACCTTCCTCCGGAAATCCCATGGTCAGCCCCGGTACGCGGCCCGCCGCAGCACGGCGAGCCCGGTCAGCCCGGCCAGGCCGTTGCTGGTCTGCCGGACGAGGCTGTAGCCGAGCACCGCGAGGTACGTCAGCGTGACGCCCCGGATCGGCGGCCAGGCCACCCGGCGTTCCAGCGCGAGGTTGACGATCCCCGCCGCCAGCCAGGCGTGTTTTCGCCGGCCGCCGGCCAGGTGGGGGATCGCCGTGGTTGCGGTGTTTGCCATACCCAGGAGCCTCGCCGATCGCGCGGCGGCCGCCATTGCGGCTGGCTCTCGACTCTCCCTGTAGTTATCTCCACCCCCGGGAGGTCATCCGCCGGGACGGGCCAGCCCCGAGGCGACGATGTCGATGAGCAGGTCGATGATCCTGGGGTGCAGGGCCGGGTCGCCGAGCCGCTCGGCGAACATCGGCACCAGCAGCACGCACTGCAGCACGCCGATGATGACGGCGGGCTCGGCGTCGACCAGCTCGCCCGTGGCCCGGCGGGCGGTGACGTACTCGGTGAGGGCGGCGGCCGGGCTGCCGGACATCGCGGCGACCCGTTCGGGGTCGAGCTTGCGGGCCACCGCCTGCATCTCCTCCGGATGGGTCATCAGCCGGCGCCACAGGGGGTTGACCGACAACTCCTCGACGGTGGCGTGCAGGAACCGGCGCAGCGCCTCGCGCGGGTCGGCGGCGCTCATCAGCGCGCCGTCGATGACCCGGCGCCGCACCTCGCCGGTCTGGCGCAGCATCAGCTCCAGGTACAGCGCCTCCTTGGAGTCGAAGAAGACGTAGAAGCTGCTCTTGGCCACCCCCGTGGGGGCCATCAGCTCCTCCAGGGAGGTCTTGCGCAGCCCCTGGCCGGTGAACAGCTTCTCGCCGTGCGCCAGCAACAGGGCGGTGATGCGGGCCTTCTCCTCTGCGGTGAACGCGGGCGGCATCGGGGACAACCTTCCTGCGAACGATCATGCCGATCAGACGTGCCGATCAGATGTTTTCACGAACCCGCGACGGCGGCGTGGCGCAGGCTCTCCTCGTAGATGGCGACGAAACGGTCGATCTGCCACAGCTGGGAGACGATGATGAGCGTCAGGCCGAAGACGGACGGCCACGGCTCGACGCGGACGAGCCCGTACGCCATGACGCCCAGGCCGGCGGCGGCCGTGGCGTACGGCCTCGTCGTCGAGTCCGAACGTGGCCGCCGCGGCCTGGGTGAGCTTCCTCGTCGCTCCTTGAGGGGGAGCCGCCGGGACCTCCCCGGCGCTCTGCATCCATAAAACCAGATTGGAATTTTGTTTTCAACGCCGCGAGTCCCGGGAGTGGTAGAAAAACGATCATGACCCGAACGTTCCTGCGGCCCGACGACGTGCGCGACCTGGTCGCCGAGCAGTTCGGCGCCGACCGGCGGCCGGCCGCGCTCGACCGGCTGACCGGCGGCAGCAAGAAGGGCGTCTACCGGCTCCGGCTGGACGACGCGGCCAGCGTGATCCTCTACGTCTGGGCGGCCGGCGAGAACTACTGGCCGCCGTCCCCGGCGGTCGAGGACGACCCCTTCACCGACGCGTCGGGAGCGGACCTGTTCGCCGCCGGCCACGCTGCCCTGACCGCGGCGGACGTGCGGGTTCCCCGGCTGCTGGCGCTCGACCCGGACGGACGCCACCTCGGCGCCGCCCTCGCGCTGGTCGAGGACGCGGGCGCCACGACGCTGGAGGCCCTGATGGAACGCGACCCGGCCGCCGCCGCCGGGCCGCTGGCCGCGCTCGGCGACGCCCTGCGCCGCATGCACACCACCCTCGGCCCGTCCTACGGCAAGCTGGCCCACCTGGCCGACGGTCAGGCCCGGCCGTCCCGGCTCGCCGAGGACGTCATCATGGACCGCGCGCTCGCCCATCTCGCCGCCGTCGCCGCCCGCGACGCCCGGATGGGCCGGGCACACGACCGGATCGCCGCCCACGTACGCCTCCTGCGCGACGCGGTCGCCCCCCGCGAACGGTACGGGCTCGTGCACGGCGAACTCGGGCCGGACCACGTGCTGGTCACGCCGGGGGGCGAACCCGTCATGATCGACTTCGAGGGTCTGACCTGCTTCGACGTCGAGTGGGAGCACGCCTGGCTGCGCATGCGCTTCGAGGACGCCTACCCGGCGCTGCGCCCGGTCGCCCTCGACCCCCACCGACTGGAGCTCTACCGGTACGCGCAGGTGCTCTCGCTGATCGAGGGCCCGCTGCGCATCGCCGAGACCGACTTCCCCGACCGGCGCTGGATGCTGGACCTGGCCGAGTGGAACATCGCCAAGGCCCTCGCCGTCCTGTGACGCCGGTCCGTCCGGTCAGCCGTCCAGGGGGAGCGGGGGCAGCGGGAGCGGCAGCCCGGGAAGGCCGTCGATGCTGGTCGCCACGTGCTCCTTCTTGTGGAAGTACGCGTCGAGCGACTCGTCGTCCTCGCGGGCGAAGCGGGAGCCGTGCAGCGGGCGGTCGGCGTCGTAGGTCATGAACGGGACGGCGTACCCGCAGGTGTCGCGGATCAGCCGGGCGGTCACGACGATGATCGCGCGCAGGCCGTGCGGGGCCGGGTCGATGTCGGGGAAGTGCCGCAGCAGCCCGGCCCAGCGGGGGTCGTCGCGGAAGACCGGCTCGCCGTGGCCGTGCACGCGCACGATGTTCGGCGGGCCGTCGAAGGCGCACCACATCAGCGTGACGCGGCCGTTCTCGCGCAGGTGGGCGATGGTCTCGGCGTTGCTGCCGGCGAAGTCGAGGTAGGCCACGGTGTGGTCGTCCAGGACGGCGAACGAGCCCTTCAGGCCCTTGGGCGAGAGGTTGACCGTGCCGTCGCCGGCCAGGGGAGCGGTCGCCGTGAAGAAGATGGGCTGTGACTCGATGAACGTGCGCAACCGGCCGTCGATCCGGTCGTAGGTCTTTCCCATGATCCGGATTATCCCCTTTCGCCGTTTCGCGTAGGGGCGGGGGCCGTCGTTCGCTCGGATGGCAGAATGCCCGGCATGATCGCGAACGAGAGCCCCGAACCGCGTCCCCTGCTCCGGCGTCCCGCCGAGGGCGAGCTCATCGACGTCGCCGGCGTCCGGCACTTCTTCCGGCTGACCGGGGAGCACACGGGGGACCGGTTCGCGTTCGAGGAGTTCACCCTGGACCCGGGCGTCGTCGGGGCGCGCCCGCACGTCCACCACGGCCACGACGAGTACTTCTACGTCCTCGACGGCGAGCTGACCCTGCACGACGGCGCGGGCGAGGTGACGGTGGGCCCCGGCCACCTGCTGGCGGCGACGCGCGGCACCCCGCACGGCTTCAGGAACGCCGGTGACGACACCGTGCGCGCGCTCTGCCTCTACACGCCCTCGGGCTACGAGGGGTACTTCCGCGAGGTGCACGCGGCCGTCGCCGCGGGCGCGCAGATCACCGACGAGCTGCTGGCGGAGTTCCGCTCCCGCTACCGCACCACCTCGCTCTGACCCGCACCACCTCGCTCTGACCTGCCGCCTGACCCACCGCGCCGACGGTCAGGACGCCGCCCGCCGACGGTCAGGACGCCGCCGCGCGGGTGCGCAACCGGCGCAGCATCCGGGCGTCGGCGAAGCCCACCTCGCGCGCGGCGACCTCGGCGGTCGCGCCGCGGCCGAGCAGGTGTCCGGCCCGCTCCAGCCGCAGCGCGGTCTGGTAGGCCAGCGGGGTGAGCCCGGTCGCCCGCCGGAACAGCCGGGTCACCGTGCGCTCGCTGCATCCCACGGCTTCGGCCAGCAGGCTCAGCGGCAGCCGTTCGGTGAACCTGGTCTCGATCAGGTCCTGGAGGCGGTGGACCGTCTCGTCCACGTGCGACCGCCGCCGCAGCAGCGGGCTGACCTGCTCCGCCGTGCCGTCGCGGTGGGCGTGCACGAGCATCGCGCGGGCCACCTGCCCCGCCGCGTACGGCCCGTGCCGGGTGGTCACCAGGTGCAGCGCCACGTCGATGCCGCTGGCTACGCCCGCCGAGGTGACGATCCGGTCGTCCTCGACGTACAGCGCGTCCCTGGCGACGCTCGCCCGCGGATAGAGGCGGGCGAGCTCGTCCTGGACGGTGTGGTGGGTCGTGCACCGGCGGCCGTCGAGCAGCCCGGCCCGGCCCAGCGCGTCGGCCCCCGCGCACACGCTGGCCACCGTGCCGCCCGCCGCGTGGTGTTCACGCAGCCGGCGCAACGTCTCGCCGCTCGCCGGCCGGGCCGGCCCCCGCCAGCCCGGCACGACGATCAGGTCGTCGGGCGTCAGGGACGGCCACGAGGTCCGCGCGTGCAGCGTCAGCCCCTGCACGCTGGCCACCTCGCGCTCCTCGGCGACGTAGTCGATGGTGTACGGCCGGCCGAGGTCGGCGGCGGTGGAGAACACCTGGGCGGGCCCGGCCACGTCGAGGAGGTGCACCCGCGGGATGAGCAGGAAGACGACTCGGGACATGACCGGCTCCTCCTCAGTTCCCGGTGAGCTCGTCCACGGTCCTGATCGTGGCGAAACGACCCGACAGAGCGTATTCGGTACGGGCCAGGATCTCGTCCACGCCGAGCGTGCGCGGGTCCCGCACGAGCTCGTCGAAGGGGACGTCGCCGGGCGCGTCGCGGTGGGGGAGCGGCGTGGTGGCGGTGGCGTCGATGGCGAAGTCGACCTCGAAGCCCAGGTCGGAGGCGAGGCGCGTGGTGGTCTCGCAGCACTGCTCGGTCCGGATGCCGCAGACGGTCAGCCGCCTGACGCCGCGCCGGGTGAGGAACTGGTGGAGGTTGGTGGTGGTGAAGGCGTTGTGCGCCGACTTGGTGAGGATGGGCTCGTCCGGAAGGGGCTCCAGGCCGTCCATCAGCTGGACGAACCCGCGGGCCGGATCGAAGACCGTGCCCGAGCCGGGCCGCGACCCGAGCACCCACACGACCGCGTCCCCGGCCTGCCTGGCGGCCGCGACCAGGCGGTTGACCTGCGGGACGATGTCCGGCCTGGAGGTGTGCCGCCAGTCGGGAAGCTGCAGGAAGGAGTTCTGGACGTCGATGACGACGAGCGCGCTGATCATGCCACTCAGGCTGGCCGGACGAGGGGCCCCGGCGGAAGGCACGACCTGGTCAGCGTGTGGACCGATCCAGTCGGCGCTCCGTGCCGGGCCGATATTCCCCCAGCGTGACACCGTAATCCGCGGGCCCTCGCAAGGGCCGGTGCCGCCTGCCACCATGGAGGCGCCGGTTGATCCGGACGATCTCTGGAGGGGGTGCCATGAGGTGGTGGGAGGGCGACGACGGACGCCATGAAGGCTGGGATGCCGCCGTCTTCCCGGACGGCCGGGTCTCCACCGGCCCGGCCGACGGCGGGGCGAGGGTGCACCTGATCGGCTCCGACGGCCGCATCGGCTACGGCCGCGGCGACGTCGTGGACGGCCGCACCGCGATCGGCTGGCGCGGCCACTGCGCCTGCGGATGGCAGGGGCCGCTGTGGGAACGCGTGGCCCAGACCCGCCACGACTTCGCGGCCCGGCGCATCTACGCGCTGAGCGAATGCCTGCTGTCCGGCGCCGCCCCCGACGACGTGGCCGTCGCGATCCGCGCGGAGTGGGAGACCCACCTCGACCCGCCGAGCCTGGTCGCCGTCCGCCAGGCCGCCGAGGTCGTGCGCCGGGCCCAGGGCCACCTGGACGCCGCCGTGCGCGCGGCCCGTAAGGACGGCCGTTCCTGGACCCGGATCGGCGAGTCGGCCGGCGTCCGCCGCCAGTACGCCCAGGAACGATGGGGGCCCTGACCGGCCGGCTCGTGGGCGCCCGGGGGATCAGGCCGCCGACCGGCGGTAGCGGCCGGGGGCGACGCCGAACTCGCGCTTGAAGGCGTTGCCGAAGGCGAACTCCGACCCGTACCCCACCTGCTCGGCCACCCGCGCCACCGGCGCGTCGGACTCGCGCAGCAGACGGGCCGCGCTCATCAGCCGCCACCACGTCAGGTACGCCAGCGGCGGCTGCCCCACCAGCCCTGTGAAGCGGCGGGCGAAGCCGGCCCTGGACATGCCCGCGTGCGCGCCGAGCGACTCGACGGTCCAGCGGCGGGCCGGGTCGCGGTGGACGGCGTCGAGCGCGCGGCCGACGACGGGGTCGGCCAGCGCGGCGGCCCAGCCGGAGACCGTGCAGGGCTCGTCCTGGGTCTCGAAGTAGGCCCGCAGGACGTACAGCTGCAACATGTCGAGCAGGGACGACACGACGGTGTCCGTGCCGGGCCGCGGGCCGTCGATCTCGGCGGCCAGCAGCTCGACGGCGGCCCGCAGCTCCGGACGGCTGCCGAGCGTCGCGGGCAGGTGGATCACGCCGGGCAACGAGCCCAGGATCGGGTGGGTCCGGTCGAGGTCGAGCCGGTAGCCGCAGGACAGGACCACCGTCTCGGCCCCCGTGCCGCCGAAGCCGGCCGACGCGAACAGCTCCGAGTGCGGCTCGCAGTCGGCCTCGGCCAGCGGGCGGGCGGGATCGTCGGCCAGCCCGAAGTCGTCGCCGTGCGGCAGGAACACCACGTCGCCCACGCTGAGCGCAACGGGCTCGCCGTCCGGCGGGATCAGCCAGCACGACCCGCGCAGCACCACCTGGAAACCCGCCGACCCCGGCACCGAGCGGAACGCCACCCCCCAGGGGGCCCGCCAGGAGATGCGGGAGGAGGTGGGGCGCCCGCACCGCATGAAGGCCATCACGTCGCTCAGCACGTCCATAGGGGTTGAGTCTAAGGGCTGAGACGCTCGCGTATAAATGGGGGATTGCAGCGCATTCAGTATCTCAGCCGTTCTCCCTACGGTTGGTTTCCGTAACCGAACTGAGGGAGAGGGACATGCTCAAGGTAGGCATCATCCTCGGCAGCACCCGTCCTGGCCGCAACGGCGAGGCGGTGGCCCGCTGGGTCCGCGATCTGGCCGCCAAGCGGGGCGACGCCGAGTACCAGCTCATCGACCTGAAGGACTACGACCTGGGCATCCTGGACGAACCCGAGCACCCCGCCATGGGCAACTACCGGCACGAGCACACCAGGCGCTGGTCGGCCACGGTCTCGGCGCTGGACGCGTTCGTGATCGTGACCCCGGAGTACAACAACTCCTACCCGGGCGCGCTCAAGAACGCCCTCGACTTCCTGTACGCGGAGTGGACCAACAAGGCGGCCGGGTTCGTCGGCTACGGCGTGGACGGCGCGCCCCGGGCCATCGCCCACCTGCGGCACGTGCTGGGCCTGCTCAGCGTGGCCACCGTGGCCAACCAGGTCGGGCTGTCGATCCACACCGACTTCGCCGACGGCTTCCGGCCCGCCGCCGCCCACGAGGACCGGCTGAACGCCGTCCTCGACCAGGTCCTCGCCTGGGGCTCGGCACTGCGCCCGCTGAGGGCGGCCTGATCCCGCCACGGTAGCCGCCCGGCGGTCGCCCGGCGGGCGATGGGTAGATTGCGCAGAGTGGAAGACGAGGTGGTCGGCGGCATCCGGGTGCGCGGGGCGCGGGTGCACAACCTGCGGGACGTCGACGTGGCGATCCCGCGCGACGCGCTGGTGGCGTTCACGGGGGTCTCCGGGTCGGGCAAGTCGTCGCTGGCGTTCGGCACGATCTTCGCCGAGTCGCAGCACCGGTACCTGGAGTCGGTCGCGCCCTACGCGCGGCGGCTGCTGCAGCAACTGCCGATGCCCGACGTCGACGACATCACCGGCCTGCCGCCCGCGGTCGCGCTCGGCCAGCGGCGTTCCACGCCGTCCGCGCGGTCCACGGTCGGCACGCTGAGCCGGGTCTCCAACTCGCTGCGCATGCTGATGTCCCGCGCCGGCGCCTACCCGGCGGGCGCGCCGCGCCTGGACTCGGACGCGTTCTCGCCCAACACCGTCGCCGGCGCCTGCCCGCAGTGCCAGGGGCAGGGGGTGTTGCACGAGGTCACCGAGGAGTCGCTGGTGCCCGACCCGTCGCTGAGCATCGCGGAGGGCGCGATCGCCTCGTGGCCGGGCGCCTGGCAGGGCAAGAACCAGCGCGACATCCTGGCGACGCTCGGCTACGACATCCACGCGCCCTGGCGCAGCCTGCCGCGGGAGCAGCGCGACTGGATCCTGTTCACCGACGAGGAGCCGGTGGTCACCGTCCATCCCGTACGCGAGGCGGGCCGGATCCACCGCCCCTACCAGGGCAAGTACGCCAGCGCCCGGCGGCTGGTGCTCAAGGCGTACGCGTCCTCGGCCAGCGAGAAGAGCCGCCTGCGCGCCGAACGGTTCATGACCGCCCGCACCTGCCCGCTCTGCGGCGGGCGGCGGCTGCGTCCCGAGGCGCTGGCGGTCACGTACGCGGGCCGCACCGTCGTCGAGCTGGCCGCGATGCCGATGGGCGAACTGGCCGGCGTGCTCGGCCCGCACCGGGACGAACCAGGACCGGCGGGGGCGCTCACCCGCGACATCCTCGACCGCATCGACGTGCTGGACGAGCTGGGGCTGGGCTACCTGAGCGTCGCCCGGCCCGCGCCGACCCTGTCCAGCGGCGAGCTGCAGCGCATCCGGCTGGCCACCCAGCTGCGCGCCGGGCTGTTCGGCGTCGTGTACGTGCTGGACGAGCCCTCGGCCGGCCTGCACCCCGCCGACTCCGCCGCGCTGTCGGACCTCCTGCGCCGCCTGCGCGACACCGGCAACACCGTCTGCCTGGTCGAGCACGACATGGACGTCGTGCGCCAGGCCGACTGGGTGGTGGACGTCGGCCCCGGCGCGGGCGGCGACGGCGGGCGCGTCCTGTACAGCGGGCCGGTCCCCGGGCTGCGCGAGGTCGACGGGTCGGTGACCCGCCGCTACCTGTTCCACACCGTCGTGCCGGAACGACCGGCGCACCGGCCGGCGGGCCGGCTGGAGCTGCGCGGGCTCACCCGCAACAACCTGCGGGGCGTGGACGTCGACGTGCCGCTGGGCGTGTTCACCGCCGTCACCGGCGTGTCGGGGGCGGGCAAGAGCAGCCTGCTGGCGGCCGTCGCCGAGGCCGCCGCCGGGGAGCGGCGGGTGGTCTGGGTGAACCAGCAGCCCATCGGCCGCACCCCGCGCTCCAACCTGGCCACCTACACCGGCCTGTTCGACACGGTGCGCAAGCTGTTCGCCGCCACCGACGGCGCGCGTTCCCACGGCTACGGCCCGGCCCGGTTCTCCTTCAACGTGCCCGGCGGACGCTGCGAGACCTGCCAGGGCGAGGGATACGTCGCGGTCGAGCTGCTGTTCCTGCCCACGACGTACGCGCCCTGCCCCGACTGCGGCGGCGCCCGCTACAACCCCGACACGCTGCGGGTGACCTACCGCGACCGCACGATCGCCCAGATCCTGGAGATGACGGTCGACGAGGCCACCGGCTTCTTCGGCGACGTCCCCGCCGTACGCCGCCCGCTGGAGACGCTGCACGAGGTCGGGCTCGGCTACCTGCGGCTCGGGCAGCCCGCCACCGAGCTGTCGGGCGGCGAGGCCCAGCGCATCAAGCTCGCCGCCGAGCTGCAGGGCCGCCGCGCCGAGTCCACGATCTACCTGCTCGACGAGCCGTCCACCGGCCTGCACCCGCACGACACCGACGTGCTCATGGACCGGCTGCACGACCTGGTCGGCGGCGGCGGCACGGTCGTGGTCGCCGAGCACGACATGCGGGTGGTGGCGACCGCCGACCACGTCATCGACCTCGGGCCGGGCGGCGGCTCGGCCGGTGGCACGGTGGTGGCCGCGGGCACGCCGGCGCAGGTCGCCGCCAGCCCGCGCAGCCGTACCGCGCCGCACCTGAAGGGCCTGCTGTGATGCGCCGCGCGCTGTACCTGCCGCCGTTCGGGGAGCTGGCCGACCCGCGGGTGCTCGCCGACCTGGCCGCCCGCGCCGAGGACGCCGGGTTCGACGGCGTCTTCCTGTGGGACCACGTCGTGCGCCCGCTGAGCCCCGGGCTGGCCGTCTGCGACGCCTGGACCGCTCTGGCCGCGATCGCCACCGCCACCGAGCGCATCCGGATCGGCACCAGGGTCACCCCGCTGTCGCGGCGCAGGCCGTACGAGGTGGCCAGGCAGGCCGCCGCCCTCGACCACCTCAGCCGCGGGCGGATGGTGCTCGGCGTCGGGCTGGGCTCGGACAACGGCGGGGAGCTGAGCAGGCTCGGCGAGACCGGCGACCCCCGCGTCCGGGCGGAGATGCTCGACGAGGGCCTCGACGTCATCTGCCGGCTCTGGACCGGCCTGCCCGTCCGCCACCGGGGCCGCCACTACCGCGTCGACGACCTGGCGTTCCAGCCCCAGCCCGTGCAGCGGCCGCGGATCCCCGTCTGGGTCGCCGCCCAGTCGGTCAAGCAGGGCCCGCTCCGCCGCGCCGCCCGCTTCGACGGTCTCTGTCCAGAGACCACCCCGGTCGGGCTGCGGGAGATGCTGGCCGTCGTCGCCGAGCACCGAGGGGGGCTCGAGGGCTTCGAGGTCGCGGTCGGCGTCCCGCCCGGGGTGCATCCCGGCCCCTACGAGGACGCGGGCGCGACCTGGTGGCTCATCGAGTTTCCCGAGGTCAGCAGCGTCGAGCAGGTGATGGCGGCGATGATCTGAGGCGTTTGGGCGGTGACGGCGGCGGGGTAGGCCAGTCATCGCCCGCCCGAGGTGCGCCGACACCCGGCCGGCGGCCCGCGCGAGTGAGGAGCGAGCTGATGCGTCCGACCGGGCATCCCGAGAGCGGCGGCCTGCGCAGCCAGGCCTGGTGGGACAACGCCGGCAATCCGGAGATGACGGCTCTCTACCTCGAACGTTTCCTCAACTTCGGGCTGACCCCGAAGGAGCTCCAGTCCGGCCGGCCGATCATCGGCATCGCCCAGACGGGCAGCGACCTCGTGCCCTGCAACCGCCACCACCTCGCCCTGGCCGACCGGGTCAGGGACGGCATCCGCGACGGCGGCGGCATCCCGCTGGAGTTCCCCGTCCATCCGCTGCAGGAGACCGGCAAACGCCCGACCGCCGCCCTCGACCGCAACCTCGCCTACCTCGGGCTGGTCGAGGTGCTCTACGGATATCCGCTCGACGGGGTCGTCCTGACGACGGGCTGCGACAAGACCACGCCCGCGTGCCTGGCCGCGGCGGCGACGGTGAACCTCCCGGCGATCGTCCTGTCCGGCGGGCCGATGCTCAACGGCTACCACCAGGGCAAGCGCATGGCCGCGTCGGGGTCGGGGCTGGTGATCTGGCAGTCGAAGCGGCTGCTGGCCACCGGCGAGATCGACTACGACGAGTTCATGGCGCGCGTGGCCGCCTCCGCGCCCAGCATCGGCCACTGCAACACCATGGGCACCGCCCTGTCGATGAACAGCCTGGCCGAGGCGCTCGGCATGTCGCTGCCGTGCTGCGCGGCGATCCCGGCGCCCTACCGCCGCCGGGCGCAGATGGCCTACGACACGGGCCTGCGGGCGGTGCAGCTGGTCCACGAGGACCTCACCCCGCGCAAGATCATGACCATGCGGTCCTTCGAGAACGCGATCGTCGTCGCCTCGGCCATCGCCGCCTCCACCAACGTGCCCATCCACGTCAACGCCATCGCCCGGCACGCCGGGGTGCCGCTGACGATCCACGACTGGCAGCGCGTCGGAGCCGACGTCCCGGTGCTGGCCGACGTCGCCCCCGCCGGCGAGTTCCTGGGCGAGGACTTCTACCGCGCGGGAGGCGTGCCCGCCGTCATGCGGACGCTGCTGGCGGCCGGGCGGCTGCACGGCGAGGCCATGACCGTCTCCGGCCGTACCGTGGCCGAGAACCTGGCCGACGCCCCGCCCGCCGACCCGGAGGTCATCCGCCCCTACGACGACCCGCTCGCCGCGCGCGGCGGGCTGCTCATCATGACGGGCAACCTGTTCGACTCCGCGGTCATGAAGACCTCGGTCCTCGGCGAGGAGTTCCGCACGGCCCGCGACTACCGCGCGATCGTCTTCGAGGGGCCCGAGGACTACCACGCCCGCATCCAGGATCCGGAGCTCGGCGTGGACGACAGCTGCATCCTCGTCATCCGCTACACCGGGCCGATCGGCTACCCGGGGTCGGCCGAGGTGGTGAACATGGAGGTGCCGGCCGCGCTGCTGCGGCTGGGCGTCACCACGGTGCCCACGCTCGGCGACGGCCGCCAGAGCGGCACCTCCGACGCGCCGTCCATCCTCAACGCCAGCCCCGAGGCCGCCGCCGGGGGCAACCTCGCCATCCTGCGCACCGGCGACCTCGTGCGCGTCGACGTGGACAACGCGCGCGTCGACGTGCTGCTGACGGAGGAGGAGATCGCCGGACGCTGGGCCCGCCACACGCCGCCGGCGCTGGAGAACCAGACGCCGTGGCAGGAGATCTACCGCGCCACGGTCGGGCAGCTCGACGGCGGGGGATGCCTGGAGCTGGCCCTGTCGTACCAGGACCTCGTACACACCAAGGGGATTCCCCGTGACTCGCACTGACGCCAGAGGCACCGTCATGATCGCCGACTCCGACTTCGGCGACGTGGACATCGAACGCGCGATCGTCGAGGGCGCCGGGTTCGAGCTCCGCGCCGAGCAGTGCAAGAGCGAGGACGAGGTGATCGAGAAGGGCCGGGACGCCGACGGCGTCCTGACCCAGTACGCCCGGATCGGCTCCCGCGCCGTCGACGCCCTCACCCGCTGCCGGGTGATCGCCCGCTACGGCACGGGCGTGGACATCGTCGACGTCGAGGCCGCGACCAGGCGCGGCATCCAGGTCACCAACGCGCCGAACGAGTGGTGCGCCGAGGAGGTCGCCGACCACGCCGTCGCGCTCTGGCTGGCCGCCGCCCGCAAGATCTGCGAGTACGACCGCGCCACCCGGCGCGGCGTGTGGCGCTGGCAGACCGGCGAGCCGATCCGGCGGCTGCGCGGCCGGGTGTTCGGGCTGCTGTCCTTCGGCGCCATCGCCCAGCTCATCGCCGCACGCGTGCGGCCCTTCGGCGTCGAGGTCTGGGCGCACGACCCCTTCCAGGACGACTCCGAGCTCCTGTCCCGCCACGTGCGGCCGGTGTCGTTCGACGAGCTCGTGGCGGGCGCCGACTACCTGGTGATCCAGGCGCCGCTCACCTCGGGGACGCACCACGCCTTCGACCGCGCGACGCTGCGCAGGATGAAGCCGGGCGCGGTCCTCGTCAACACCGCGCGCGGCCCGATCGTGCAGGACGAGGCGCTGCACCAGGCGATCGCCGAGGGGTGGATCGCCGGCGCGGCCCTGGACGACCTGGAGGAGGAGCCGGCCAAGCAGCGCGACTGGCGTCCGGACAACCCGCTGTTCACGCTGCCCGGCGTGATCGTCACCCCGCACGCCGCCTACTACTCCGAGCAGGCGGTCGAGACGGTGCGGCGGTTCGCCGCGGAGGAGGCCGTACGGGTCCTGACCGGGCAGGCGCCCCGCAGCCCCGTGAACGACGTGACGGCCCGGCCCTGACGGGCGGTCGTGTGGTCCCGGCGCCGTAGCCGCGCGGGGACGTACGACGCCGGGAGTAGCGCCGACCGTCTCCGGCCGTACGACGACGGCGGTGGGCACGGGCGGCGAGGATCGGGACGGCAACCACCCCACTCCCTCAAGGACGCTTCATGGGCATCACCTGCGAGCGCGACCTCGCCGACTTCCTGACCACCTACACCCGGGACCTGGCCGTCTCCCCCGAGGAGCCCGCCACGATCATCGACCGCTACTTCGTGCCGGACTTCGAGTACTGCAACGACGGGCTCGTGATCGATCGGCAGCGCATGATCGATCATGTCGGCCCCGTCCGGCGGAACGTCGACACGGAGGCCATGGCCGCCGGCGACCGGGCCGGTGTCGAGATCCACGAGACGCTGGTCTCGGCCGACCGGATCGCCGCTCGCTGGACCCTGCGCACCAAGCTGCGCAAGGGCAGGACCTTCGCGGCGGAGATCTTCATGTTCGGCCGCCTGGCCCCGGACGGCCGCATCCGCCGGATCGACCAGACCACCAGGCAGCTGGACGAAGCCGGGTAGCCGCGAGTCCGGAAGCGGTTCAGTCCTTCCGGCGGCCGGCCCGCCATTCCGGGGCGAGCACGGACCAGACCTCGACGTCGTGCCGTACGCCCCGCAGGGGGTAGCTCTCGCGCAGGACGCCGTCCTTGCTCATCCCGAGCCGCCGGGCCACGGCGATGCTGGCGGTGTTGCCCGCCGCGGCCTGCCACTCCACGCGGTGGATGCCGCGTTCCTCGACGGCCCAGTCGATGATCACGCGGATGGCCCTGGTCACCAGGCCCTTGCCCGCCGCCGACGGCTCCAGCCAGCAGCCCGCCTCGGCGGTGCCCTGCCGGACGTCCATCGTCCGGAACAACACGCCGCCGACCAGCCTGCCGCCGGTCCAGATGCCGTAGATCCGCCCGGTGTCGGCCGCGGCCTTGTCCGCGTACGCCTGCAGCACCGACCTGGCGGACCCCACGTCGGCGACGAGGTCGGGCAGGGAGATGAACCGTCCGATGAACTCGCGTCCGCGGTCCATGTGGCTCAGGAACTCCTCGGCCCGCCAGGGCTCCAGCGGACGCAGCTCCGCGCCGTCATCGCCCAGGGAGATCGCGAACATTACTGCCTTTCCGTCCCGGATTCACCCGTCTTGCGGGGAAATCCTCTCACGGGCGGCCCGCAGCGTTGATCTCGGCGGACGGGCACATGGTGACCACCGGCCGCGTGCTCGCGCGCACCCCGGAGGCCGCCGGGGTGCGCCTCCGGCACCAGGTCGAGCTTGTGCGGTCACCAGGTCACGGGAAGTTCGTACACCCCGTACACCTGGCCGTCGTGCTTGAAGGGGATCTTCTCGAACTCGGTGGCCAGGGCGAGGGTGGGGATGCGCTTGTAGAGCGTTCCGTAGGCGACCTGCAGTTCCAGCCGGGCCAGGGGCTGGCCCAGGCACTGGTGGACGCCGAAGCCGAAGGCCACGTGCCGGCGGGCGTCGCGGCGCACGTCGAGTTCGTCAGGGGCGGGGAAGATCTCGGGGTCGCGGTTGCCGATGTCGTTGGCCACGATGATGCCCTCGCCCGCGCGGATGATCTGGCCGCCGACCTCGATGTCCTCCTTGGCCACCCGGCGGCGTCCGCCGTGGGTGATGTTCAGGTAGCGCAGCAGCTCCTCCACCGCGCCCGCGATCAGCGCAGGGTCGTCGCTCCCGCGCAGCAGGGCGAGCTGGCCGGGATGGCGGAGCAGCGCGAGAGTGCCGAGGGCGATCATGTTGGCGGTGGTCTCGTGGCCGGCCACCAGCAGCAGCACGCCCATCTGGGCCGCCTCCTGCCTGGTCAGCTCACCCGCCGTGACCCGGGCGGCCACCTGCGACAGCAGGTCGTCGCCGGGGCGGACGAGCTTGTCGCCGACCAGCCCGTCCAGGTACTGCCTCAGACGCCCGCCCGCGGCCGCCCGGTCCTCGGCCGACACGTCCCGCTTGACGATGATCTGGCTGTTGTCCTGGAAGAAGCCGTGGTCGGCGTACGGGACGCCGAGCAGCTCGCAGATCACCAGCGACGGCACCGGCAGCGCGAACGCCTCCACCAGGTCCACCGGCCTCGGCCCGGCCAGCAGGTCGTCGATGAGGCGGTCGACGATGCGCTGCACGGCCGGGCGCATGGTCTCGACCCGTTTGACGGTGAAGGCCCCCTGCACCATGCGGCGCAGCCGGTGGTGCTCGGGGTCGTCCATGAAGACGAAGCTGATCGTGCTGTCGGGCCGGTCGGGCGCCAGGATCGGCAACGGGTAGCCGGGCCGGGTGACGTCGGAGCTGACCTGCGGATGGCTCAGCACCGCCTTCTGCTCGGCGTAGCCGGTGACCAGCCACACGGTGCCGCCGTCGCGCAGCCGTGCCCGGGTCAGCGGCGCGTCCTGCCGGAGCGCCTGCAGGGCCGGCGGCGGGTCGAACGGGCACGCCGCCGCCCTGACGCCGGGGAACTCGGGCAACGTGCCGGACATGTCCTGATCCGGAATGGCCGTCATGACGGTGTTCCTTCCGCTCGCCGGGCCCGGACGCGCTCGTCGACTTCCGGCCTGACGCGTCCAGTAACCGACGCGCGCCCCCGTAAGTCAAGCGACTGCTTCGACGGACCCATGGACGGGTCCTCCGGACGGCACCACCACGCTTCACGGAGGTCACCACGGCGGCGGACGGGCGCCAAGGTCGTCGGCCCGGACGGCGCCGTCACCTCAAGGAACGTGGCGAAGTCGGTCCCCGCCGCCGACGGGTCGTTCAGCTTCCCGACACGCCGGCCGTGGCCGGTGCACACACCTGCACCGTCAACCTGGTGGGCAACTCGGCCGTGGAGTCGGCGCGCACCACCCAGGCGGTCACCGTCACCCAGCCGCCCGCGTGACGTCCTGACGCCGGGCGGGCGCCGGGCCGCTTCAGCCGGCTTCCAGGACGAAGAACAGGAAGCTCAGGAACCGCGCGCCGGTGATCTCGCGGAGCTCCTCGGGGAACAGCTCGCGGGCCTCCGGCACGTACGGCGGTTCGCTGATGACGCCGATGCGGAAGCCCGCCGTGGTGAAGGCCTCGGTCATCGCGTGCAGCGGCCGGTCCCAGAAGCTGAGCCGGCTGGTCTGCCCGCCCATGGTCCATTCCTCGACCCGGTTACGGGTTCCGAAGTAAGCGGGCCTCTCGCCGGCCTTGTGCTGCGTGAGGGTGATGGCGAAGGGATGATCGACCGAGACGAGGAGCCGGCCGCCGGGCCGCAGCACGCGTCGCAGTTCGCCCAGCGCCGGCCCCCAGTCCTTCAGGTAGTGCAGCACCAGCGACGCGACGACGTCGTCGAAGGTGTCGTCGGGAAAGGGCAGCGGGTCGGCCAGGTCGGCGACCCGCAGGTCCGCGTCGGCGCCCAGCCTCCGCCGGGCCATCTCCAGCATCCCGGCGCTCGCGTCGATCCCGGTGACGACGGCGCCTCGATCGCGCAGCTCGGCGAACAGGGGGCCCGAGCCGCAGCCCGCGTCGAGGATGCGCCGGCCGGTCACGTCCCCGGCGAGCTCCAGCATCGCGGGCCGCTCGTAGTACGCGTTCACGAGGCTGGTCTCGTTCTCGGCCGTGTAACCTTCGGCGATCGCGTCGTAGGCGTTGCTCTCGGGTGAATCCGCGACACGGTTCTCGGGCATGATCGTCATATGGGCCATTTTGGCCCGCATGTCATGAGGTGCGCAGAGATACGGCTGCTTTGCCGCGGCCGGGCGCACGTCCGCGAGGCCCGGCTGGTCCTCCGCCTTGTCGAGCAGCAGGCCGGCCACCCGGGCGAGCACCTGCGCCCGGGTGCGGCCACCGTGGTCGGCGGCCAGGAAGTGTGCGCCGATCGCCACGCAGAAGGCGAGGAGGCTGCGGGCCTCGACCTCCTCGGGGTCGGAGCAGAAGCTGCCGATCATCTCGCGCAGCAGCGCCATGCGCCGGTCGTCCACCCGCCGCAGGCGTTCGGCGACCCCCTCGTCGCGCCTGGCCCAGTCGCGGACGGCGAGGTCGATGGGCAGCAGGCGGTCGCCGGAGAAGGTGAGCACGCCCGCGCGCCTGATCTTGGTCTTCGGGTCGCCGCCCTCGCGTTCGACGCGCTCGATCACCTCGTCGGTGCTCTCCCGCTCCCAGGTGTCCAGCATCGCCTCAAGGAGCGCCTCGCGGTCGGCGAAGTACCCGTAGAACCCGCCCTTGGTGACGCCGAGCCGCTTGGCCAGCGCCTCCACGCGCACGGCGTCGGGGCCGCCGGCGGCCAGCGCCCGCAACCCCTCCTCGATCCACCCCTCACGTGTCGTACGGACCGCGCCCACAGTGTGTGCCACCTCACTCGAATGCATATATACGCCACCGTATAACCGTGGTTACCTCAGTATATACGGCAGCGTATAGATCTGGAGGGATCATGAGGCTGGCGAACGCCGCCCACACCGGCCGGCCCTGGCGCATCCACGACATCGCCGCAGGTTTCGAGCTGGAGGACGTCTGGCTGATCCGCACCCCGGGCGCCGGACGGGAGGACTTCTCCGCGGTGCTCGCCGCGATGCGCGACGCCGGCGGCGGCCCCCTGCCGCTGCGGCTGCTGCTCGCGGTGCGCTGGAAGCTGGGCGCCCTGTTCGGCTGGGACGGGCCGTCGGCGGGCGTCGGAGGGCGCGTCCCGTCGTTGTGCGACCGCCTGCCCGCCGACCTGCGCCGGGCCCCGCGCGGCTCCGACGCCGGCCTGGCGCCCTTCTCCCCGGTCTACGCGCTGGACGACGAATGCGCGCTGGAGCTGGCGAACCGCACCGTGCACGCGGTGATGCACCTGGCGTGGGCGCCGGCCGCCGGCGGCGGGCACGAGCTCCGGATGGCGGTCCTCGTACGCCCCGACGGCCTGCTCGGACGGTGCTACATGGCCGCCATCACGCCGTTCCGCCGGGCCCTCGTCCTGCCCGCCTTCGTCCGGCGGCTGGAGCGCGCCTGGCGGGAGCGTGCCGCGGGCGTCCTGGAGTCCGTCGTCGGGACGGGCGACCTCCCGCCGTCCGTCCGCGCGCTGAGCTCCTTGCCCGTCGTCGACTACGCCGACCACTTCGCCCTCGCCACCGACGCCCTCGCCACGGACGCCGCGGATGCCGGGGCGACGGCGGAGCGGTGGGCGCGGGCGATGTTCGGCGACGTGCCCGGCGCGGCGGAGCGGTTCATCTGGCGGGGTCTCCTGGGGCTCCGGCTCGTCCCCGGTCGATCGCCCGCCACCGTGGCCGGGTGGCGGATCGCCGCACGTGGCGACGACTGGATCCGGCTGGAGACCGCGTCCTGGTTCCTGACCGCCAACCTCGTCGTACGGGCGGCGGACGGGCGGGTGTCGCTGACCACCCTCCTGCGCCACGACCGGCGCCTCGGGCGCGTCGTGTGGCCGCCCCTGTCGGCGATCCATCGCCGGCTGGCTCCCGAGGTGCTCCGCGACGCCGCCGCGAGGATGACCCGCGGCGGCGTCCGGTAGCGCCCGGTCAGGTCTGCCGGAGCCGCGCCCTGACCGGGGGCGGCAGGGTCAGCCGCGCCTGGCGGACGGCCAGCCGTGCCCCCAGCCGCCCTGGACCATGGTCTGGAACGCCCACCCGTCCTCGGTGCGCACCAGCAGGTCGGCGTAGTGCATGCGGTGCTCCTCGCCCTCGATCGTCATCGTCGCCTCGGTCTCGACGACCACCAGGTTCCGGCTGACGAAGCGCGGGGTGCGCGTCGAGCGCAGGTCGAGCCCGGCGGTGCCGCCGCCCATGGACTGCTTCATGCCCTCGACGTACTCGGCCCGCGTCCACTGGGCGACGCTCGCGTGGCCGTCGGGCACGTCGGTGGCCACGTTCATCGGGAAGACCGCCAGGTCGGCGAGCCGCTCGATCGCGCCCTCCTCGGCCAGCGCGTCGTAGGCGGCGAACCAATCGTCGATGTTCCTCAGTTCCTCGGCGCTCGGCTGGTACATGCTGCTCCTCCTCAAATCGTACGACGTACCGTACACCATACGGAAGCGAGTCGCGCACCGATGTTCAAGCCTCGCCCCGACCGGTTCGGACAGGATGAGACGCGACCAGCCGCCCAGGAAAGGACGACGATGACGCAACAGCCGCACGGGCCCACGTTCGAGATCCTCCAGCGCGATCCCCGGACCACGGTGAGCATCAGGACGACGGTCGCGATCGCCCGCCTGGCGGAGGCTCAGGGCGAAGGGTTCGCGGAACTGTGGAAGTACACCCAGGAGTCCGGCGTGAGAGTGGATGGACAGCCCTTCGTCAGGTACCACACCTTCACCGACGGCAAGACGGACGTGGAGGTGGGCGTGCCCGTGGCCGGACGCCCGGTCAGCGCGGGACGTGTCGCCGCCGCCGAACTGCCGGGCGGCACGGCCGTCGCCACCTGGCACCTCGGATCGCACGACAGTCTGGGCGAGACCTACGCCCTGCTGGACGCATGGCTGAAGGAGCACGACCGCGAGCCCGACGGCGGGGCGTGGGAGATCTACCACTGGTTCGACCTCGACGCGCAGCCCGATCCGGCGAGCTGGCCGGCCCCTGAGACCTGGCGCACCCAGCTGATCCAGCCGATTCGCTGACGCCGGCCGTCCGCCGCCGGAGCCCCGGCGCCGGCGTCGCGCTCCGCCGGCGATCGCGCGCCCGGCCCAGGTGTTGCCGAATCGCGATGATCTCGGCGCCGGTGAGGGCGATCGGGCGGCGAGTCTGGATGTCATGTGGCGACAGGAGCTCGGCAAGGATCCCGGCTTGGGCGTGTCCGTCCATGACATGCGCAGTGGAGGGCAGGTCAAGGGCTGGTCGCCCTGGGCTCCGGACGTCGGCCACGCCGTGGTGCTGATGCGGATGGGTGGCTTCCGCCGGCACGCGTCGGGGCAGGACTCCTTCCTCGACGCGGCCGGCGGCTACGTGACCAGCGAAGGGCTGGAGGAACGCTTCGCCTATCCGTCGGCGGGCGAGATCCGCTACACCTGGATCGCGTTGACCCCCGACGCCTACGACGAGCACGTCGCGGGCGTCCAGGGCGCCCCGGGCTGGATGCTGGCGATCACCGCCCTGCTCGACCTGCGCCATCGCGAGCAGCTGTCCGCCTGCAGGAAGGGCGCCGACCGCCTGGAGGTGGGCGAACGGGTGCAGAGCCTGCTGGCGGCCCTCCCGCCCCGGACCGAGCGGCCCGGCCCCGGCATGCCGCCCACGACGCGGGTGATCCACCGCCGCATGACCGTCGCCCTGCAGGAAGCGCTCTCCTGCGGTCATCTCAACGACGGAGTCGAGGACCTGGCGCGGCTGGTCGGCGCCTCGCCCAAACACGTCGGCCGGATCTTCCGCCACGTCACCGGGCGCACGATCAGCGAGTACCGCAACGAGCTGAGGGTGCGGGCCGTGCTGGAGCACCTGGCCGACGGCGGCGCCCAGCTCGCCGAGCTGGCCACCATGTACGGCTTCGCCGACCACGCGCACCTGACCCGGACGGTCCGCAAGCATCTCGCCGAGACGCCCAGCGCCCTGCGCGCCCGCCTCGACTCCGGCGAACCCTGATCGTCATGTGACCCGCCGGGCACCCGTCCGGTGGCTATTGTGATCACCGTCATGCAGGGCAAGAGGGCGGATGGTCATGACATCGGCGCAGCCTGGTCACCTGGTCGGCGGACGTTACCGGCTGGTCGCCCTTCTTGGCGCCGGCGGGTTCGGGCAGGTCTGGCGCGCCCACGACCAGGTCCTGGACGTCGAGGTGGCGATCAAGGAACTGCGGCTGCCGCCCGGCCTGCCGCAGGCGGAGCAGGACAGGCGGCTGGAGCGCACCGCCCGCGAGGCGCGCAACGCCGTCCGGCTGCGGGCGCACGAGAACGTCGTCGCCGTCCACGACATCGTCCAGGACGGGCTGCCCTGGATCGTGATGGAGCTGGTCGAGGGCCGGTCACTGCAGGAGCACCTCGACACGCACGGGCCGTTGCCGGTGGACCGCGTCGCACAGCTGGCCGCCGGGCTGCTGGCGGCGCTCGGCGCGGCGCACCGGGCCGGGATCGTGCACCGCGACGTCAAACCGGCCAACGTCATGCTCGCCACGGACGGCAAGGTGCTGCTCACCGACTTCGGCATCGCCGTCCACACCGCCGACACCGCCCTGACGACCGCCGGGATGCTCGTCGGCTCACCCGAGTACACGGCCCCCGAACGGCTGCGCGGCGCCGACGGGCTCCCGGCCGGTGACCTGTTCTCCCTCGGCGTGACCCTCTACCAGGCCGTCGAGGGCGTCTCGCCGTTCCGCCGCGACACCCAGCCGGCGACGCTGACCGCCGTCCTGCTGGAGGAGCCCCCGCCGCCACGCCGGGCCGGCCGGCTCGCGCCGCTCATCACCCGGCTGCTCGACAAGGAGCCGCACGGCCGGCCGACCGCCGAGGAGGCGCCGGCCCTGCTCGGCGGGCAGCAGCCGGGCCGGGTCGATGCCGGGGACCGCACCAAGGTCCTGCCTCCCGCCGAGATCCCCGCGCGGGGGTGGCAGCGCAGGGCCGTCACGGTGATGACGGCGGCCGTCGCCGTACTGGCGGTGCTCGGCCTCACGAAGGTGCTCGGCCTCATTGAAGCCGACGACCCCTGGGACTACATGAGCTCGCTGGTGACGGGACACCGTTGGGGCGCCGCCCTCGCGGCCGTCCTCGTCGTCGACGCCGGCCTGGCCGGCCTGCTGTGCGCCCGGGTCGCCCGGCTCCTGGCGCCGGTCACCGGTACGACCGTCGCGGTCGCCGGGGGCGCCGCCGGGTTCCTCGCCGGGGCCGGTGCCGTGGCGCTCGCCTTCGACGGCATCGCCGTGTTCCTGGCCATGGCCGGCGTCGGGCGTGGCGACCGCATCTGGGTGATCCCGTTGATCGTGATCACGTCCGCCTTGGTGCTCACGGCCGGTTGGGCCTGGGAGTCGAGGCGCCGGGCACACCCGTCGTAGGGGCGCCCCGTCCTCGTCCGCCGGTCAGCGGGGCCGGCTGAGGGCGGCCTCGGCCAGATCCGTCCACTTCTCGGCCGAGGAGTGCGGCACGACCACCCAGTCCTTGACCGCCCTGCCCTTTCCCGAGGGATCGAACAGGCACGCCCCGGCCAGCTCCAGCGCGGCCGCGTGCTCAGGGGTGTCCCTGACCAGCCGGAACACCATCGCGCCGTCACGCTGCAGGCTGGCGAAGACCTTGCCCGCCTGATCCTTGAGCGCCGGCCTCCCCATCATTCTGGAGATCTGCACCCCCAGGTCGGCCAGCTCGGCGCCGACCTGCAGGAAATCCTCTTCCGCGCTCATCGTCAGTCGCCCCAGACTCCATGGCGGGGTGGGCCGAGCGGCTCGCCGCGGCCGGGGCACACGATCGTCTCGGCTCCCGCCCTCCGGCAGAAACGGCGATCAGGCTAGCAGGATCATGCCGGACCGGGAGAACGCGCGTCCTCCGGGCCGCGTCCGGCGCTCTTCCCCTGACGCAGGGTCAATGTCCCAGCATGGTGGCATGACCACGACGACCAGTACGAACCGCCCGCCGTCCGGCGAGCTGACGGCCCATCACGACGGCCTCGCGATCCCGCTGTCCCGCGGCGGGCGGGGCCGTCCGCTGGTGCTGTGCCCCGGGCTGAACTCGACCCGAGCCGACCTGCGCGAACTGATCGGGCTGCTGCGGCGCGACCACGACGTGGTGACCTTCGACCTGCGCGGCCACGGCCGCACCCCGGCCGCGGACCGGTACTCCTTCGAGGCGTTCCTCGGCGACCTGGACGCCGTGATGGCCCGGGTGGGACGGCTCGGCCTCGACCAGGCCCCCGTGCTCGTGGGGTACTCGCTGGGCGCCGACCTGGCCGTGCACCACGCCGCCGGGCATCCCGGGAGCGTCGCCGGGCTCGTCCTGATCGACGGGGCGAACCCGGTGCCCGAGCCGTTCCTCACCGAGGACGTCCTGCCGGAGTTCCGCGCGATGTGGGCGCAGCTGGCGGCGCAGCAGCAGAGCCGGCGCGGCACCCCGCGCCAGGTGCTGCTCACCGCGCGGCAGATCCTCGACCTGAACGTCGAGATCGACGTGGTCCGGTCCGTGATCCTGTCCCGGTACCGCATGATCGACCGGCCGATCAGCATGATCATGTCGGCCTCGATGGCGGGGGAAGCCCCGACGGAGGAAGTAGGCGACGGCGGGCACGCCGCGCGGTTCAACCGGAACTGGCGGGCCGGGATCGAGCGGCTCGCCCGGAGTGAGCCGCGCATCGCCACGACCTGGCTCGACGCCGACCACGGGCTGGTCTTCACGCACGCCGCCGAGATCGCCCGGATCATCCGGAAGGCGGCTTCTTGACGACCCCTGGAAGGCTGGACCCATGCTGACGATCGGCGAACTGGCCTCGTACGCGGCGGTGACCGTGCGGGCGGTGCGGCACTACCACGCCAAGGGACTGCTGCCGGAGCCCGAGCGCGACCGCCACGGCTACCGCAGGTACGACGCCGCCGCCGTGGTCGAGCTGATCAGGATCCGGACCCTCGCCGAGGCCGGGGTGCCGCTCGCGCGGGTGCGGGAGCTGCTGCGCGCCGGCGAGGAGGAGTTCGCCGCCGCGCTCGCCGACATCGACCGGCGGCTGCGCGCGGAGATCCGGCGGCAGCAGCGCCACCGGGAGCGGATCGCCCGGCTGGCCGCCGGGGACGGCCTGGCGCTGCCGCCGGAGGTGGTCGGCTACCTCGACCGGCTGCGGGCCCTCGGCGTGGACGAGCACATCGTCCACGCCGAACGCGACGGCTGGATCCTGCTGGCCGCGCACTCGCCCGGACGCGTGCCGGAATGGATGGCCCGTAAACGGGAGCAGCTCGCCGACCCCGACTTCGTCGGCTTCTTCCGCATCCTGGGCCAGGCACTCACGCTGTCCGCCGACGACCCGCGGCTGGCTGAGCTGGCCGACGAGCTGGCCGCCTGCCTCACCCGGCTGACCGGCGAGCGGGGCGCGGGCTACGTCGACGACCTCGACGTGGAGCCGCAGTTCGTCCGCCTGATGGACGCCCTGGCGTTCGACGCCGTCCCGCCCGCCCGCCGGCTGATCGGGCTGCTGCGCCGGCGCGGCTGGACCGGCTGGAGCAAACTGGCGCGGGTGGACCCGCCGTCCTGGGCGTCGGCCGGGTCAGCCGTCGAGGAAGCGCTCCAGCTCCGCGGTGACGAAACCGGGGTTCTCCTCGACGAGCCAGTGCCCGGCGCGCGGGACGTCCACCGCGCGGACGATCCTGGTCAGGCGCGGTGACACCGTGGCCCGGATCGCGTCGAGCTGCCCCTGGGCGGTCATGAGCAGCGCCGGGACGCGTACCGGCGGCGCCGCCGTCGTGTCGCGCACGTCCTGGTCCAGGGCGCGGTAGAGCTCGAAGCCGCCCGACAGGGCCTGCGGCCGGCTGTAGGTCCGGGCGTACTCGGTGACCTCGGCCTCGGTGAACGGGGAGCGTTCCGAGGTGCCGCCGAACGCCGTTCCGCCGTAGGAGACCTGGGGATAGAACAGCGCCAGGTACTCGCGGACGTCGTCGCCCACCACCGCCTCGGGCACCCGGCGCTGGGAGTGGAAGGCGATGTGCCAGCTCAGCGACCGGTACGTGGCCGCGTCGACGGCCGGGCCGGGCAGCGGCAGGTCCAGGTAGCCGAGGCGGGCGGTGTCGGCGGGGAACCGGCTCGCGTACTGGAACGCCACCGCGGCGCCGAAGTCGTGGCCGACGACGGCGGCGTCCCGGATCCCGAGCCGCTCGGCGATCAGCCTGTGCACGTACCGCGCCAGCGTGGCCTTGTCGTACCCGGTGGGCGAGCCTTCGCTGTCGCCCAGGCCCGGCAGGTCCACGGCGTAGACGGTGTGGTGCCGGGCCAGGTCCGGCATGATCGGCCACCAGCCGTACCAGGTCTGGGGCCAGCCGTGGATCAGCACCACCGGCGTGCCGGTCCCGCCCTTCACGTAGTGCATGCGCACGCCGTCCACCTCGGCGAACTCGTGCCGGAACGTCTTGCCGAACCGCGGGTCGTCCCGGGTGGCGGTGGTGTGGGAGGCGGCGGCGGGCGGGGGAGCGGCGGCCGGCGTCGAACAGGCGGCGGCCAGCGGGAGCAGGAGGGCGAGCGCGACGGTCGCCGCCGTGCGCGCGGATCGGGCGAGGCGGCCCGGCGACGGCCGTGGAGCGGTGGTCATGTGGTCCTGTCCTGAGGAGAGTGGCGGCGTCAACGGCCGGTGCTGCCGTCGATCAGTTCGCGGAGGATGTCGGCGTGGCCCGCGTGCCGGCCGGTCTCCTCGATCATGTGGGTGAGCGCCCAGCGCACGCTGGGGGCGGGCCGGCCCGGCCGCGGGCGGGGGACCGGCGCGCCGGGGTCGGAGCAGGTGTCGAGCACGGCGTTCGCCTGCTCGACCGCCGCCCGGTAGCGGGCGACGACCTCGGCCACGCCGTCCGCAGGGTCGGCGTGGAAGGTCGCGGGCCAGGCGGTGACCTCCGCGCCGAGGAAGATCGCGCGTTCGACGTGGGTGACGTGGTGGAGCAGGCCGAGCAGGTTCGTGCCCGAGGGCACGGCGGCGGTCCTCACCTGCGGTTCCGGGGCGTCCTCGACCTTCGCGGCGATCGAGGAGCGCAGGTAGTCGAGGAAGCCGCGCAGGGTCTCGATCTCGCTGCCTCCGGTGCGGGGCGGCGGGGTGTCGCGGCGGCGCACGGTCGTCTCCTTTCGTGGTCGTCTTCGTGGTGGTCAGGCGGTGCGGCGGAGCACGAGGACGTGGTCGGTGACCTCGGCGGTGCGGCCGTCCGGCCCGGTGGCGGTCCGGCGGGGCGCGTCGGCGCGCTCGGTCGTCCAGGCCGCCGCGTCCAGGGCGAGGTCCGCGGCCACCTCGCGCGGGCCCGGGTGCCGTACGCCGGGGTCCTGGTTCCACGACCAGGGCGCGGTCGAGCCGTGGTCGACGACCAGCAACCGGCCGCCGGGGCGCAGGGCGCGGGCGGCCGCGCGCAGGACGCTCGCCCGGTCCAGGTCGCCCGGGGTGTGCAGGTAGTGGGCGCAGATCAGGTCGAACTCCCCGGCGGGGAAGGACGTGCCCAGGTCATGCCGTACGGGGGTGAGCCGGTCGGCCAGGCCGTGCCCGCGGGCCAGGGCGGCCAGCCGCTCGACCGCCACGGCCGAGACGTCGGCGGCGGTGACCCGCCAGCCCCGCCGGGCCAGCCACAGGGCGTCGCCGCCCGCGCCGCATCCCAGGTCCAGCGCGTCGCCCGGCGGGAGATCCGCGACCACCTCGGTGAGGCGGACGTTCGGCCGCGGATCGGCCGCCGGGGGACGGGCGGCGTACACGCCGTCCCAGAACGTGCTCATGGGTGCTCCTTCCGTGGGTGTGGGAGCAATCCGACCAGCCGGCCGCCGATCTGGCACGAAAACTTGCGGTTATGGCAAGATGGCCGTCGTGCACGACGACATGGACGAGGTGCTGGGCGCGGTGGGGCCGCGCCTTCGGGCCCTGCGTCGTCACCGCGGCATCACCCTCGCCGAGCTCGCGACCACGACCGGCGTCTCGGAGAGCACGCTGTCGCGGCTGGAGAGCGGGCAGCGCCGGGCGACGCTGGAGCTGCTGCTCCCGCTGGCCCGCGTCTACGACGTCCCGCTCGACGACCTGGTCGGCGCCCCGCGCACCGGCGACCCCCGGATCCACCTCAAGCCGATCACCCGGTTCGGGATGACCTTCGTGCCGCTGTCCCGGCGGCCGGGCGGGGTCCACGCGTTCAAGATGATCATCCCCGCGCGGCCGGGACCGCTCGAACCGACCCCGCAGACCCACGACGGCTTCGAATGGCTCTACGTCCTCACCGGGCGCCTGCGGCTCGTCCTCGGCGACCGCGACCTCACGCTGCCGGTCGGCGAGGCGGCCGAGTTCGACACGTCCATGCCCCACTGGCTGGGCAGCGCCGACGGCGGCACGGTCGAGCTGCTCATCCTGTTCGACCCCCAGGGCATGCGCACCCACCTCCACGCCGACCCCCACCGGCCCGCCCACTGAGCATCCGACGGGCCGCATTTGCGGCCTGACCTTCATTTGTGGAGGTCAACAGGTGCTGAAGCCCGTTTTCGGGGGAGAAGGGGGTGGCTTCGAGTGCCTAGTGATGGGAGTGGTGACCGTGGAGGGGTCCGGGGGAGCGATCCGGGTCGGTGTGGAGGAGGAGTACCACATCGTCGACGCGACCACACGCCGGGTGACCGCGCGGGCGGGGGCGCTGCTGAGCGCGCTGCCCGAGGAGAGCTTCACGCACGAGCTGCAGCGGTCGATGGTCGAGGCCAACAGCGCGCCGTTCCTGGCCCTGGACGACCTGGCCCGCGACGTGTGCCGCCTGCGGCGCAAGCTGATCTCCACCGCCGACGAGCTGGGGCTGGGGATCGCGGCGGTCGGCACGCCGCAGCTCGCCGACCTCGACGAGGTGAAGGTGTTCCCCGACCAGCGTTACGAGAAGATGCTCAGCGACTTCCAGGTGCTGACCCGTGAGCAGCTCATCTGCGGCACGCACGTGCACGCGGAGGTGCCCGACCCGGACCTGGCGGTCGCGGTGGCGCACCGGCTGACGCCCTGGCTGGCGCCGCTGCTGGCACTCAGCGCCAGCTCGCCGTTCTGGGACGGCGCCGACACCGGCTACGCCAGCTATCGCACGCTGGTCTGGCAGCGGTGGCCGACGACGGGGCCGATCGGCAAGTTCGGCTCGGCGGCCGAGTACCAGGAGATGGTGCGGGGCCTGATCCGGTCCGGGGTGATCAGCGACGCGGGGATGCTCTATTTCGACGTCCGGCCCTCGCAACACGTGCCGACGGTGGAGCTGCGGATCTGCGACGCCTGCCCCCGGGTGGAGGACGTCGTGCTGATCGCCGGGCTGTTCCGGGCGCTGGTGGCCAGGGAGGTGGCCGCGGCGCGCCGCGGTCCTGGGCCGGAGGTGCAGGTGGAGGCGGCGCGCGCGGCGAGCTGGCAGGCGGCCCGGTGGGGGCTGGAGGGTGACCTGGTCGACCCGGTGGAGGGCGTGCCGCGCCCGGCCAAGGAGGTGGTCGAGGACCTGGTGACGAGCCTGCGCCCGCAACTGGAGGCGGCCGGTGACTGGGAGCTGGTGACGAGGCTGACCCGGCAGGTCCTGCAGACGGGCACGTCGGCGGCCCGCCAGCGGGCGGCGTACGCCGAGCGGGGCAGCCTGGCGGACGTGGTCGACCTGGTGCTCAGCGAGACCCGCACGTGCGAGTGGGACCGGCCGACGGGGGACCACGACCTCCCTTCGTACCGGCCGGCGGCCTGATGGCCGGCGGTTGCGAGGCGGGGGTGGCGGCATGTGCGGGCTGAGCGGCGAGTTCAGGTTCGACGGCGAGGAAGCCGACATCGGCGCGGTGGGCCGGATGACCGACGCGATGCACGACCGCGGGCCGGACGGCTCCGGCCTGTGGGCACAGGGGGCCGTCGCGATGGGCCACCGGCGGCTCAAGATCATCGACCTGTCGGAGAAGGCCGCCCAGCCGATGGTGGACGCCGGGCTCGGCCTGGCGGTGGTGTTCAACGGCTGCCTGTACAACTATCGCGAGCTGCGCGAGGAGTTGCGCGGCGCGGGCTACCGGTTCTACTCCACCTCCGACACCGAGGTGCTGCTCAAGGCGTACCACCGGTGGGGCGCCGGGTGCGTCGGCCGGTTCAAGGGCATGTTCGCCTTCGCGATCCACGAGCGTGACAGCGGCCGGCTGGTGCTCGGCCGCGACCGGCTCGGCATCAAGCCCATGTACGTCAGCCACGACGCCCGCCGCCTGCGCTTCGCCTCGACCCTGCCCGCGCTGGCCGCGGGCGGGGGCCTGGACACCGGCATCGACCGGATGGCGCTGCACCACTACATGACCTTCCACTCGCTCGTGCCCGGCGAGCGCACGATCCTCGCCGGCGTGCGCAAGCTGCCGGCGGCCACCGTCCGGGTCGTCGAGGCGGACGGCACGAGCACCGACCACCGCTACTGGGAGCCGTCCTACACCCGCTCCGCCCTTCCCGAGCACGCGGGGCTGAGCGAGCAGGAGTGGCGCCGGGCCACCCTGGACGCCCTGCGCACGGCGGTGCGCCGCCGGATGGTCGCCGACGTGCCGGTCGGCGTGCTGCTCTCCGGCGGCCTGGACTCCAGCCTCATCGTGGCGCTGCTGGCCGAGGAGGGGCAGAGCGGCCTGACCACGTTCAGCATCGGCTTCGAGCCGGCCGGCGGCGAGAAGGGGGACGAGTTCGCCTACTCCGACCTGGTCGCCGGCCGGTTCGGCACCGACCACCACCGCATCCGGATCCCCGACGAGCGCCTGCTCGACGGGCTGGAACGGGCGGTGGGCGCCATGAGCGAGCCGATGGCCAGCCACGACTGCGTCGCCTTCTACCTGCTGTCGCAGGAGGTCGCCCGGCACGTGAAGGTCGTGCAGTCGGGCCAGGGCGCCGACGAGGTGTTCGCCGGTTACAGCTGGTTCCCGCCGCTGGCGGGCGTGCCGCGCGAGCGGGCGGCCGAGGTCTACATCAGGGAGTTCGCCGACCGCCCGCACCACGAGCTGTCCGGCGTCCTGGCGCCCGGCTACCTGCTGGAGCGGGACGTCAGCGGCAACTTCGTCCGGGAACACGTGGCGCGGCCGGGCGCCGACACCGCGCTCGACGCCGTGCTGCGCCTGGAGACCACGGCCATGCTGATCGACGACCCGGTCAAACGCGTCGACAACATGACCATGGCCCACGGGTTGGAGGCCCGCACGCCGTTCCTCGACCACGACCTGGTCGAGCTGGCCGCCGCCTGCCCCGACGGGCTCAAGCTGGCCCACGGCGGCAAGGGCGTGCTCAAGGACGCCGCCCGCCGGTTGCTGCCCGCGCAGATCATCGACCGGCCCAAGGGCTACTTCCCGGTGCCCGCCGTCCGGCACGTCGAAGGGGCCCTGCTCGACCTCGTCCGGGACGCCCTCACCAGCCGGGCCGCCCGCGCGCGGGGCCTGTTCCGGCCGGAGTTCGTGCGGCGGCTGCTGGCCGACCCCGAGTCCGACAGGGCGACGACCGGCGTCAACACGCTCTGGCAGATCGGCCTGCTCGAACTGTGGCTCCAGGCCCACCAGATGTGATGCCGGACATCCTCGGCGACCTGTCGCACCTGCCGTCGGGCGCCGCACTGCGCGCCTGGAGCTGCCGCCGGCCCGCGCTGGCGCCCGACAACAGCGCCGTGGCCTTCGTCAGCGACCAGGACGGCGTGCCCCGGGTGTGGGTCCAGCCGCTCGGCGCGGACCTGGAGGCGTGGCCGGTCGACACCGGCCACCAGCCGGTCGTGGACGTGAGCTGGGCGCCCACCGGGGAGCGGCTGGCGGTCCTGGTGGCGCCGGGCGGCGGCGAGCACACGCAGGTGTGGACCGTGCGCCCGCACGGCGGCGAGCTGCGGCCGCTCGCCGTCCCGCCGCACGGGTCGGCCGCGCTCGTACGCTGGACCGGCCGGGGCGAGTCGGTCCTGGTGGCCGAGACCTCCGCCGCCGGCCTGACCCGGGCCGAGCTGGCCGACGCCGTCACCGGCGCGCGCCAGGTCATCGCCGCGGGCGAGCTGCTGTGGCCGGCCGCGGTCAGCCGCGACCACGCGCGCATGCTGCTCCGGCGCGGGCCGCGCGGCCTGCGCCGGATGTACGCGGCCGACGCCGTCCCCGGTCATCCGCCGGGCGGCGAGCGCGACCTGCTGCCCGGCCTGCCCGGCTCGACCGACCAGGGGGCCCTGTCGCCCGACGGCGAGGTCGCCTACCTGGTGTCGGACGCGGGCCGCGACCGGGCCGCGCTGCTGGCGGTGCGGCGCAACGCCTATCCCGTCGTGCTGGCCGAGCGGCCGGACGCCGAGCTGGACCGGTTCGCGCTCAGCGCCGACGGCCGCCGCGGCGTCCTGCTGTGGAACGTGCACGGCCGCTCGGCGCTGGACGTCGTGGAGCTCCCCGCCGTGCACGTCCGGTCGCTTCCGCCGCCACCCGCCGACGTGGTCACCTCGGTCCGCGTCGCCTGGGACGGCGGCACGGCGGTGCTCGCCGCCGAGAGCCCCGAGGAGCCCTCGCACGTGCTGCTGTGCGACCTGACCTCCGGGACGTACCGGTACGCCGCCGGGGCCGGGCGGCTGCCGGACGCGACCGGCGCCGAGCTGCTGCGCTTCCCGGCCCGCGACGGGCTGGAGCTGGCCGCCTGGCTCTACCGGCCCGCGCACGTCCATGGGCCCGCGCCGTTCGTGCTGTCGCTGCACGGAGGGCCGGAGGACCAGGAACGCCCCACCTTCAACCCGCTCTACCAGAACCTGCTGGCCGCCGGGATCGGGGTGCTCGCGCCCAACGTGCGCGGTTCGGGCGGGTACGGGCGGGCCTTCCGCCAGGCCGACGACCTGGCGCTGCGCTTCCGCGCCGTCGAGGACGTCGCCGACTGCGCCGCCGAGCTGGTGCGGACGGGCGCGGCGGACCCGTCCAGGCTCGCCTGCATGGGCTGGTCGTACGGCGGCTACCTGACCCTGGCCGCCCTCGTCACCCATCCCCGCCTGTTCCGCGCGGGCGTGAACATGAGCGGCATCGCCGATTTCGCGACCTTCTACGCCCGTACCGAACCGTGGATCGCCGCCGCGGCGGTGTCGGAGTACGGGCACCCGGAGGCGGACCGCGACCTGCTGCACGCCCTGTCCCCGCTGCGCGCCTTCGACCGGCTGGCCGCGCCGCTCCTGGTCGTGCACGGGACGCAGGACACCAACGTGCCGGTGCACGAGGCCCGGCAGGCGTTCGGGGCGGCCCGCGCCCGCGGGGTGCCCTGCGACCTGCTGCTCTTCGAGGACGAAGGCCACGAGATCCGCAACCGCGCCAACCGCGTCAGCCTCGTCTCCAAGGTGCTGAACTGGCTCGACGAGCACCTGCGGCCCTCCCCACATTGATCGGGCGGCCGGACGCGTCCATCATGGTGCCTCCACCGGCACGGAAGGACCCGCTCGTGACCGACCTCGACACCCGGCTGCGCGCCTGGCGGCACGACCTGCACCGGCGGCCCGAGCCGGCCTTCGCCGAGCACGCGACGAGCGCCTACCTGGCCGAGGCGCTGGCGGCGGCGGGCCTCGACGTCGTCACCGGAGTCGGCGGCACCGGCGTCGTCGCCTCCCTGACCAGGGGCGGCACCGGCCGGGCCGTCGGCGCTCCCGCGCAGGCGCCCACCCGGTGAGGCCCGGCCCGTGGGCGGCCGCACGGCGGGACGTCAGGCGGCCGCGGCCAGCTCCTCCAGCGCGCGCAGGGAAGGCAGCTCGAACGGCTGACGCACCGGAACCTGGCCGGCGCGCGCGTCCTCGGCCTCGCCCGCCCAGTGCCGCAACGCCCGCAACGGGGTGACGTCGTTGGCCTTGGCCCAGCGCAGACGCCGGGTCCACGCCACGGCGGCGTCGAAGGCGGCGTCACCGGCCTGCTCGCGCGGCACGTACTGGGCCGCGTCGTCCGTGACGGCGGCCCACAGGTAGCCGATCACGGTGTCGTCCTTGAGCACCGGGACGTAGCGGACCGCGGACGTCGTCGTGCGGGGGTAGGCGTCCGGGGCGTAGAGGGTCCGGAACTCGGGCTGGTCCTTCAGCGACACTTCTTCGTCCTTCCCGTCATCCGCCGGACTCCGGCGGCAGCACCCAGGCGTAGACGTACCATTCGCCGTCCTTCCGCTGCACGTCCTCGGCGAACCACGACACGCCGGTGCCCAGGAGCAGCTCGTTCTCGCGGTGGTGGCTGATCAGGTCCAGGTAGAAGGCGGGGGTGCCTGCGGGTACGCGCAGGCGCAGCCGTACGTCCCCGGGGAAGACATTCTTGTCGCCGAGGTTCGTCGAGAAGAAGGCGGGGTCGCGTTGCACGGTTCCCGGCAGCTCGTGGACGGGCACGGTGAACAGATTCGGGGTCAGCTGCAGCGTCCGGAACACGTCGATCGTCTCGGGGACCGGCCGGCGTTCCATGACCCCCTGCAGCGCTTGGATCTGTTCGATGAGAAGTGCCTTGTTCGCGGCGATCTCCTCGGCCGTCCGGCCCTCGATGGAGGAGTCGCCGTTGCGCAGATAGTCGTTCATCCCGATGTAGCCGCTGCCGGAGTAGGCCTGGCCCGCGGCGCGCTCGGCTTGGGACAACCCGGCCGAGACGTCCGACCAGACGGCCTGGCCGAACGTGGGCGAGACCACGCGGGAGCCGAAGGGCGCGTCCACGGGGACGTGCGGCGCGGCCGCGGTGTAGTACAGGCCCGATTCGGTACGCCGGATCGTCTGCCCCAGCGACGGGTTCGACCCGTCGCCGACCAGCCCCGAGTACGCGGGCGGCGCGCCGCCCTTGCCGTGGGCCAGGGCGGAGGAGGGCAGGTCGCCGGAGTGCGCGCCGAAGTCCACCGGGGGTTTGATCCGGCCGGCCGTGTCCGGGGCGGTGTAGTGGTCCTTCGGCGGGCCGGCGTCCTGGTGGTAGAGGCCCAGGATGTCCGGCAGGGCCTTGGCCAGGGCGGGGTGCAGCTTGTCGTCGTTCGCCATCGAGGTGAGCTCTTTCAGCGTGAACCACTTGGCGCCGCTGGCCTCGAACGTGTCGAGCTTCGGAGCGAACATCGGCCCGTCGGCGGCCAGGTTGGTGTACGTCCAGCCGCCGTCCCCGACGTGCACGGCGTGCTCGCCCTTGAGCTGCAGCTCGTTCAGGTAGGCCTGGTTGACGCCCAGCTCCTCGCTGATCTCCCGGGCGGCGCCGTGCACGGGGCTCTCCAGGCTGTCGAGCGCGCCGCCGGGCAGCTGCCACCTGCCGGCGTTGGAGACGAACTCGCTCTGCTGCATGAGCAGGTAGCGCGGCTCGCCGTGCTGGTCGATGCCCCGGATCAGCACGCCCGCCGCGCCGTACTTGCCCCACTGGCCCCCGCTCACGTAACCGTCGCCCGACTTGCCGGGGTTCTCCAGGATCCGGAACGGTCCCTGCGGCTTGGCGCCGGCGGGCAGGACACCCTCGCCCGCGTGCGAGGTGGCCGGCCCGTCCCCGGTCCGCGCGTCGTTGAGGAGGGCGTCGAAGTCGTGCCCGCTCCCGAAGGACAGGTCCTGCTTGGCGCCCGCGCCGGCCAGCGTGGTGTTCTCCGGGAAGTGCCCGGACGGAAGCCCCGCCGAACCGTCCCCGTAGTGGGACGAGGTGTACGACGACGAGGAGATGTCGTGCAGGGAGGAGGCGTGCGAGGAGTTGTACGAAGAGGACGAGTGCGAGGACGACGGGGACTGGTATTCGTAGGACTGGTACAGGCCGCCCATCCACTCGGGAGGAAGCGTGGCGGCCGAACCGGAGTCCGCGCCGGACTTCACCCCTGAGCCCACGCCGGAATCCACACCGGACTTCACCGCGGAGTTCACCGTGGAGTTCACGGCGGAGTCCACCGGCGGGCCGGCGTCGGGCTTGACGTGCGCTCCCGGGCTCCAGCTCGCCCAGTGCGCGTCCGCGCCGCCCACCACGCCGGAGGTGAAGCTCTTGAGCAGCCTCTCCAGGTCGAACGGCTGCCCGCCGGCGAACTGCGTCAACCCGTCCGTGGCCATGCTGGCCAGGCCCGAACGGCCCATCAAGCCGAGCATCGACCGGGCGGGCAGGATCCCCGTGAAGCCCGTCAGGAAGAAGCCCAGGAGGGCGCCCGTGCCGGCAGACGTCATGACCTGGTCCCAGTCGACGTGATCGCGCCGGGACTGCGTGGCCTGCACCCCGAAGTCCATGCCGCCCATCAGGCCGCCGAACAGCCCGATGTTGATCAGCAGCCGCGTGCCGAGCTGGCGGATGACCAGCCGGGTCAGCTGGATCCGGGAGCCGGCCACGGCCATGGCGGCCGGTCCCCAGGGGCCGGCCGCCGCCGCCAGCAGCCAGATGAGCTGCAGGATCAGGAACCAGACCGAGACCTCGATCATCCGCTTGGTGTACTGGACCTGGACGCCGAGATCGTTGTAGTGGAGGGCGGCCGAGACGAGCTCCCTGATGAGCTCGGCCAGCAGCTGATCGGGCCCCTCCTGGACGTACTTGAGGAACTCCCGCAGCGCGTCGCCGTCCCAGTCGTCGCCCAGCCGGCTGTAGACCGCCACGCCCCGCGCCTCCAGCACGCCCTTCGCGGTGGACACGCACGCGTCGGCGAGCCGGAAACAGCCGTCCTCGTCACCTTCGGGCCAGTCCATGCCGACGGCGTAGCCGATGAAGGGCTTCGCCCAGTCAGGGACGAGGAAACCGTCGAACCCCAAGGCAGCTCACCTCCCCGGCAGCATCGGCAGGGACGGGTCGTCGCCCTGGGCAGGCATGTCCCCGCGTGGCGGGACCTGGCCGTCGAGGGGCGGATACGGAGCGCCCTCGCCGCCCGAGCCCGGATAGCCGGGGTCGTCGCCACCCGGGTCGCCGTAGCCCTCGGCGTCCTCGTAGTTCCTCGCGCTGTCCCGGAGCCCGTCCCGGATGTCCGCCAGCGCCTTGTAGTACCTGTCGAAGGCGCCGATGACGGCGTCCTCGATCTTGTAACGGTTCTTCTCCAGCTCTGCGCCGTAATGGTCGTCGCCCAGCGGGTTGCCCTCGCGGTAGAAGGCGGCCTGCAACACGTCGCGCAGGCTCCACAGGGCTGTGAGGCTGGAGTCGGCCTGCGCGGAACGCTGCCGCAGACCGCTGAAGACCGCCTTGTATCCCTGGCCGCCGGGGTCACTCATGCGCCGCGCCGTCCTCCGGCGCAAGCCGCACGGGCTTCGGCAGGAACGACTCGATGCCCGCCCCCTCGCCCAGTACCTCCTCCAGAGGCAGCCCCTGCGGCATGAACGGCCTCATGAGCTCCTTGGTCTGGTCGGCCACCTGCTCGGTGGCGGCGCCGATCTGCTCCATGATCGAGCGGGCGAGCTGCGACGGCGCGAGCTTGCGGTACACCCGGGGGTCCAGCGCGATGTCCTGCACCTGACCGCGCGGCCCCACCGTCACGCTGACCAGGCCGTCGCGGCTCTCCGCGGTCGCCACCAGCTCCGACAACTTGCCGTACGCCGTGCGCAGCTCGCGGGCCTGCCGGTTGTACTCCTTGGCCAACGCTTCGACGGTCAGCCCGAACTCGTCGCTCAAACGGCGTACCTCTCGTACCAGCGGCCGATTTCTGCCACAGCTGTAAGGTGGACGCCTACCGTACTAAATCTCTTTACGGACGGAAAACGAGCAGTTCAGGGCATCCGAAACCGGCCCGCCGACGGCCGAACGGTCGTCAATCGGCCTCGCGCGGTCCGGTCCACACCTCCGTGACGGGACCGTCCGGCAGCGCGACGTCCAGCCGCCGGCACCACGGCCCCGGCGGCGTCCACCCCCAGGCCGGCTCGAAGCCGATGCTCAACCGGCGGGCCGACCGCGGGACCACCCCGCCGAGGTAACGGCTCCCGTGCGCGGCCCTGCCCTCCGACGGCTCCAGCCCGCGGGCCACCACGTGATGGCCCGCCAGCAGCTCGCCGAGATCGATGTCGAAGAGGAGGTCGAGACGCCTCGACCCGCCCCTCTCGGTGAAATAGGCGTCGGTGGCCGTACGCGGCGGGATGCTGATCACCGGCCCAGCATCGGGCATGATCGGCGAGCCCGCCAGTCAGCGATCGCGAGGGGCCGTGTGCGCGAGGACGGCGGCGGCCAGCTCCTCGTGCACCTCCGGCGGCAGCGTGTGCCCCATGCCCTCCACGATCATCAACCGGGCCCCCGGCAGCTGCTCGGCGATGAGCGCGCCATGACCCGGCTTGGCCGGCTCGTGAGTGCCCTCGATCACCAGCGTCGGCGCCTTGACCTGGTGCAGCACGCCCACCGGTTCGAAATCCGGCTTGGCGCCCGCCGCCAGCCGATGGTTGACCGTCGCCGACAGGTCGCGCGCCCGGTCGTAGATGCGCTCCTGCAACCGGCGCGCCGTGTCCTCGTCGAACGGCAGCCCGGTCCCGTGCAGCAGGCGCTGCTCGGCGATCATGCCCTCGATCGCCTCCCGCCGGTCCCGCGGCGCCGGCGCGGCCATCAGGGCCTGGTAGAAGGCCACGAACTCCGGCGCGGGCACCGGCAGGCTGCCCTCCGGCTGCGGCTGCCCCAGCAGCGCCCGCATGATGACCTGCCCCTCGCCACCACCCAGCGGCGAGGAGCCGATGACCGTCAGCGACCGCACCCGCTCCGGCCGCTCCACCGCGACGAACTGCCCCAGCAGGCCGCCCGCCGAATGGCAGACCAGATGCGCGCTGTCCAGGCCGTGCGCGTCCATCACCCGGTAGACGTCGTCCTTGATGTCGTCCCACGTGTACGGGTGCGCCGCGAAGTCGACCGTGTCCGACATGCCGGTGTCGCGGTGGTCGTACCGGACCACCCGGCGGCCGCCCGCGGTCAGCAGCCCGACGAACTCGTCCGGCCACAGGACGCCCTGCGACATCGAACCCATGATCAGCAGGATCGGCTCGTCGGTGGCGGCGCCGAACTCTTCACTCCAGATGTTCACGTTTTGCATGCCTCACAGCTTGCCCGGCCCGGCCACGGGCGCCTTCTGTAGAACTACCAGCCGCGCCAGATCCGTACGGGAGCCGATGCCCAGCTTCGGATAGATCTTGTACAGGTGGTACTCGACCGTCCGCGGGCTCAGGAAGAGCTGGGCGGCGATCTGCTTGCTCGACAACCCGTCGGCGACCAGGCCCGCGATGCGCAACTCCTGCGGGGTCAGCGCGTCGAGCACGGCCGCGGCCGGCGCCGGCCCGCTCTCGCCCGCCGCCCGCAGCTCCTCCTGCGCGCGCCGCGCCCACGGCCGCGCGCCCGCCCGTTCGAACGTCTCCCACGCCATCCGCAGATGCGCCCGCGCCTGGCCAGGACGTTGCCCGCGGCGCAGCCGCTCGCCCAGCAGCAGGGCCGTCCTGGCCGCCTCGAAGGGGTTGGTGTGCAGCCGCAGCGCCTCGTCGAAGGCGTCCTCGCGCGATTCGGCCAGGCCCCGGCAGCGCGCCAGCAACGCGCGTGACTCCGGCGTCGCCGCGTGCCGCGACCACCGTTCGTACGTCTCCAGCGCCGCCCGCGCGCCCGCCTCGTCGCCCGCTCCGACGGCGGCCTCGACGCGGTCGGGGGTCGTCCGCCAGACGACCGCCGGATGCCCGGTGCCCGGTCCGGCCGCGGCGATGGCCGCGAACCGGTCGCGCGCCGCCGCGTGCCGGCCCAGGCACAGGTCGAGCATCGCCCGCGCGTACGCCGCCACCCCCGCCCGCAGCCCCACCCGATGGGGGACGGCGATGGCCAGCGCCGCGCGGGCCTGCCGCTCGCAGTCCTCCTCCTCGCCGCGCAGCGCCGCCACCACCGCCAGGTTGGCCAGATGCGCGGCCACCGTGTTCTCGTAGCCGGCCTCGCGGGCCAGCTCCAGGCCCTCCTCCGAGAGGGCCTGGCTGCGCGCCAGCCGCCCGGCCAGGCGTTCGGCGGTCGCCACGAACTCCAGCACCACCGGCAGCTGCCCCGCCATCCCCGACACCCTGGCCACCTGCCCGGCCCGGTCGCTCAGCTCGGCGGCCAGGTCCGTCTCGCCGAGCTGACTGGCCGCGGCCGCCGCCCACAGGTGGCCCGCCGGGTCCTCCAGCTCGCCGGCCCGCGCCAGCGCCCGGCGCAGCAGGCCGGGCCCGGCGGCGTCGCCGCCCAGGGTCAGGCCGATGCCGGCCACCGTGTCCCGCAGGAAACCCTCCGGATACGCGGCGGCCCGCCGGCCGAGCTCGACGATCATCGCGGTGTCGCCGACGTACGCGGCCGCCTCGGAGGCGTCGGCCAGCATGTCCAGGCTCTCGCCCGCCGCCAGGATCCGCACGGTCTCGGCGGCGTTGCCCGAGTTCAGCTCGAACCGGCCCCGGAGCTGGGCGATCTCCATGGTCACGGCGACGTCGCCGCCGGCCCGTTCGCGCGCCTCGGCCAGCAGCGACTCCGCCAGCCCCGGACGGCCGCCGAGCCAGGCCGCGACGGCGGCGTCCTTCAGCCGGACGGCCCGTGCGCGCGGCTCGGGGGTCAGCTCGGCGGCTCTGGCCAGGGCGGTCGCGGCGGCGCCGTACCCGCCGCGGTCGCGGGCCCGCCCGGCGGCGGCCACCAGCGCGGCGGCGACCTCCTCGTCCTGGCCCAGGGCGGCCCCGGCCAGGTGCCAGGCGCGGCGGTCGTCGGCGGTCAGCTCCGCCAGGACGGCGTGCGCCCGGCGCACCTCGGCCGCAGTGGCCGCCTCGTGCACCGCCGAACGGATCAGCGGGTGGCGGAAGCGCACGCCGGTGCCCGACACCTCCACCAGCCCACCCTCCTCCAGCTCGGCCAGCGCCGCCCGCCCGGCCTCCGTCGCTGTCGCCGTCGCCGTCGCCTCAGCCTCAGCCTCAGCCTCAGCCTCAGCCTCCGCCTCCGCGGAAGCAGGCGCCGGGCGGTCGGCTTGCGGGCCGGTCCGGCCCGCGCGTTCGGCGAGCAGCCGGGCGGTGGCGCGAAGGGCCACGTCGAGGTCGCCCTCCACGGCGGCGACCAGGGCGGCCAGCCGGGCGGCGGCGGACAACGCGGCCACCCGGTCGCCGAACAGCCGGGCGCCGCCGGGCAGCGGGTCGGGCAGCGGTTCGCGTCCGGCGAGCTGGGCGGGCGTCAGGCGGGCGGCGATCTCGCGCAGGGCGAGCGGGTTCGCGCCGGTCAGCGTGACGAGCTCGCGCCGCACCTGGACGGGCAGCGCGCCGTGCCGGGACTCCAGCAGCTCGTCCGCGGCGGTCTCGGCCAGGCCGCGCACCTCCACCGTCAGCGGCACGCCCTTGACCGCGGCGTCCCCGCGCACGGCGAGCAGCATCGCGACGCGTTCCGTCGAGAGCCGCCTGGCGGCGAACAGCAGCGCGTCGGCCGAGGCCCGGTCGACCCACTGGAAGTCGTCCACCACACAGACCAGCCCGTCCGGCGCGGCGGCCTCGACCAGCAGCGAGAGCACGCCGGCCGCCAGCAGGAACCGGTCACCGGCGCCCCCGGCCGCCAGCCCCAGGGCCGCGCGGACGGCGAGGCGCTGCGGCTCGGGCAGGGCGTCGAGCGTGTCGGGCGAGCCGGTCACCGGCCACAGAAGCTGGTGCAGCGCCGCGAACGCCAGGTCGGACTCCGACTCGACGCCGGTGAGCCGCAACACCCGCATCTCGCCGCCGCGCGCGGCCGCCGCGTCGAGCAGGGCCGTCTTGCCCGCCCCCGCCTCGCCGCGCAACACCACCGCGCCGCCGGCGCCGTCGCGGGCGCGCGCGATCACCTCGTCGAGAACGCTGATTTCCGCAGATCTGCCGTAGAGCACAAGCCCCTACTGTAGGTGCGCGGCCGGGCCCGCCGAGCCCCGGGCGACCGTCCTACGAGGGCAGCCACGCAGGCCACCAGGGCAGGACGCAGTCGTCAGGGGTGCCCTGGGTGGCCAGGTCGTACAGGGTCAGCGCGACCGGCCCGGCGAGCGTGACGGCGAGGGCGAGCACCGTCAGGAGCACCCGGACCGCGCCGGCGAAGCCCTCACCCGCGCTCAGGTCACCCGCGCGATAGATGTGCGCGTGCGCCACCAAGGAGGTCTCGTACCAGGTGCCCGCGGTCGCGCACGCCATCGCGGCGACGGCCGGGAACGCGCGGCCGAAGGTCCAGCGAACGTCCCCGGGCCCGGTCGAGGGCCCGCTCCGATCGATCACGCGGTGCTGCACCTGCGGTACAAGGTACGCCGCCAGCGGGTCAGTCGCGGCCGATGATCCGCGCGAGGTCCCTGCGGAACGCCGACCCGTCCAGCGACGGGTGGCTCATCCGCCGGTCGGCCAGGATCTGCTCGACGTGGTCGAAGCAGAGCGCGTAGCCACGCATGATCGTGTACGCCTCGGTGGAACGTTTCTGCTGCAGGCAGGCCAGGCAGTAGAGGGTCATGTCCCGACGGTAGCCAACGAACGCGGGCATGGGCGCGGCCGATGCGCGGAAGCTAGCCTGACGCCGTGAGCTCCGTTCTGCTGTGGTGCATGCTCGTCGGCGTCGCCCTCCTGTTCGGCGCGGCCGTCCGGAGCACGGCCGGGATCACGATCACGGTCGCCGCGGCCCTGGTGACGGCGGCGACGGTCGTCGCGGCGGCCCGCGGATGGCCGCCGCAGGCGCTGGCGGGCGTGGCGCTGCTGGCGGCCGGCGTGGGCGCGGTCGTCTGGGCGTTCGGGCGGGCGCACCGGCGGGGCCGGACCCGGCGGGCGGCCCTGGC
>NZ_JBEXYK010000056.1:0-70956 GCF_040630865.1 Nonomuraea sp. NPDC005730 | reverse complement strand
GGCCCGGCCATCGGCCGGGCCCCGCACGAACGCGTCTCAACGGTACGTCACTCACCGATCCGGCGGCCGGACACCTGCTCGGCGTCGACCACGATGTAGTGGTCACGGCTGCCCGGAGCCCACGGGGACAGGGGCAGCGCGGCCAGCCGGGCCATCTCGGCCGGATCGGTCACCGCCCGCGCGTGCCCGACCGCCGTCACCGACCAGCCGGTGCGCATCGCGGGATCGAACTCGTCGGCCTCGAACGCCACCACGGCGTGCCGGGTGGCCGCGGCCAGCTTCGACCCGATCGAGGTACGGATGACGACGCGCTCGCCGTCGAGGCAGAAGTTGACCGGCTGCACGGCCGGCAGGGCGCGATCGGTGAAGACGATCCGCCCGATCGGCGTGGACGACAGCAGGCGCAGGCACTCCTCACGGGAGAGCACCTGGAGCCCGGACGAATCGAGTTGCATGCTTCTCAGCCTCCCACCAGGTACGTTCCCGGCGTCAGAGGCGAAAGTCCCAACGCGGAGGACGCTCAGTCGCGGCGGTCGGCCCGCAACCGCGCCGACAGCGCGGCGGCCTGCGTCCGGCGCTGCATGTTGAGCTTGGCCAGCAGGTTGGACACGTAGTTCTTGACCGTCTTCTCGGCCAGGAACATGCGCTCGCCGATCTGCCGGTTGGTCAGCCCCTCGCCGATCAGGTCGAGGATGTGCCGCTCCTGCTCCGACAGCGCCGCCAGCGGGTCCTGCCGGGCGGCCTGGTCGCGCAGCCGCTGCAACATGGCGGCGGTGGTCTGCGGGTCGAGCAGCGACTGCCCGGAGGCCACCGTGCGCACCGCGCCGACCAGGTCGGAGCCGTGGATCTGCTTGAGCACGTAGCCCGAGGCGCCGGCCATCACCGCGTCGAACAGGGCGTCGTCGTCGGCGAACGAGGTCAGCATGAGGCAGGCCAGCCCCGGCAGCTTCGAGCGCACCTCGCGGCACACGTCGACGCCGTTGCCGTCGGGCAGGCGCACGTCGAGCACCGCGACGTCGGGCTTCAGGGCCGGGATGCGGGCGATCGCCGACTCGGCGGTCCCGGCCTCGCCGATCACCTCGATGTCGTCCTCGGAGCCCAGCAGGGCGGCCACGCCACGCCGCACGACCTCGTGATCGTCGAGAAGGAACACACGAATCATGTCTCCGACGCTACCGCCTCCCGTCACCCGGAAGTAGGGACCAAGGTCCCCGGCCGCCGGTCGTGGGCCCATCGGCCGGTACGAAGGGACTTTGGTCCCTGCCGGGAGCACATGCCCACCCACCAGCCTGGAGCCATGACCGTTGTGGCAGGGGAAAAGTTGTGAGCGACATAGACGCGATCCCGGGCATGGGGCCGTTGCTGGCCGCCAGGAAGTTCTTCACCAGGGCGGAGGTGTCGGCCGACGGCCGCACCCTGCACCAGATCGATTCCGGCGCCTGGGACCGCTTCTACCGGGACCGGTGGGCGCACGACAAGGTGGTGCGCTCGACGCACGGCGTGAACTGCACGGGCTCGTGCTCCTGGCAGGTGTTCGTCAAGGACGGCCTGATCACGTGGGAGCACCAGGCCACCGACTACCCGTCGGTCGGCCCGGAGTCGCCCGAGTACGAGCCGCGCGGCTGCCCCCGTGGCGCCTCCTTCTCCTGGTACACCTACTCTCCCTCGCGGGTGCGCTACCCGTACGTGCGCGGCGTGCTGCTGGAGATGTGGCGCGAGGCCAAGGCCAGGCTGGGCGACCCCGTGCTGGCGTGGGCGGAGCTGACCGGCGACCCGGAGCGCGCGCGGGCCTACAAGCGGGCCCGCGGCAAGGGCGGGTTCGTCCGGTCGAGCTGGGAGGAGGTCCTGGAGCTCATGGCCGCCGCCCACGTGCACACCATCAAGGACCACGGCCCCGACCGGGTGGTGGGCTTCTCGCCGATCCCGGCGATGTCGATGGCCTCGTTCGCGGCCGGCACCCGCTTCCTGTCGATGATCGGCGGCACGCTGCTGTCGTTCTACGACTGGTACGCCGACCTGCCGATCGCCTCGCCGCAGGTGTGGGGCGACCAGACCGACGTGCCCGAGGCGGCCGACTGGTGGAACTCCCGCTACCTGATCATGTGGGGCTCCAACATCCCGGTCACCCGCACGCCGGACGCCCACTTCATGACCGAGGCCCGCTACCAGGGCACCAAGGTCGTCGCGGTCAGCCCGGACTACGCCGACAACGTCAAGTTCGCCGACGACTGGCTCGCGCCGCACCCGGGCACCGACGGCGCCCTGGCCATGGCGATGGGCCACGTGACGCTGACCGAGTTCTTCCGCGACCGCCAGGTGCCGTACTTCACCGACTACGTGCGCAAGTACACCGACCTGCCGTTCCTGGTGACGCTGGAGCCGCGCGGCGACGCGTACGTGCCGCGCCGCTTCCTGACCGCCGCCGACCTGGGCCAGGAGAGCGAGAACGCCGAGTTCAAGACCGTCTTCCTGGACGAGACGACCGGCGCGGCGCAGGTGCCGAACGGCTCGCTCGGCCACCGCTGGGGCCAGGAGGGCGAGGGCCGCTGGAACCTCGACCTGGACGGCGCCGTCCCCGCGCTGACCTTGCTCGGCCGGTCCGGGCGCGCGGTCGAGGTGGACCTGCCGCGCTTCGACGAGGGCCCCACCGAGGGAGGCTCGGTCATGCGCCGCGGCGTCCCGGTCACCGAGATGGCCGGCAAGCTCGTCACGACGGTGTTCGACCTGCTCATGGCCCAGTACGGCGTGGCCCGCGACCTGCCCGGCGAGTGGCCGGCGAGCTACGAGGACGCCACGCAGCCCTACACCCCGGCCTGGGCGGAGGAGATCACCTCGGTCCCGGCCGCCACGATCGCCAGGATCGCCCGCGAGTTCGCCCGCAACGCCGAGCGCACCGAGGGCCGGTCGATGATCGCGATGGGCGCCGGCACCAACCACTGGTTCCACTCCGACCAGATCTACCGCTCGTTCCTGACGCTGGTGCTGCTGACCGGCTGCCAGGGCGTCAACGGCGGCGGCTGGGCGCACTACGTGGGCCAGGAGAAGGTCCGCCCGGTCACCGGCTTCCAGCACCTGGCCTTCGGCTTCGACTGGCAGCGTCCGACCCGGCACATGGCCGGCACCGCGTTCTGGTACCTGGCCACCGACCAGTGGCGCTACGAGAGCTTCGGGGCCGGCGAGCTGGCCAGCCCGCTGGGCGAGGGCAGGTTCGCGGGCCGCTCGTTCGCCGACTGCAACGCCCAGGCGGCCCGGTTGGGCTGGCTGCCCTCGCACCCGACGTTCGACCGCAACCCGCTCAAGCTCGCCGACGAGGCCGCCGCGCGCGGCGTCCCGGTGGCCGAGCACGTGGTGGACGAGCTGAAGGCGGGCCGGCTGCGCTTCGCCGCCGAGGACCCGGGCGACCCGGCCAACTTCCCGCGGGTGCTGACCGTGTGGCGGGCCAACCTGCTCGGCTCGTCCGGCAAGGGCAACGAGTACTTCCTGCGCCACCTGCTCGGCGCCGACGCCGAGGCGCGCAACGAGGAGACGCCCGAGGGGCTGCGCCCGGCCGAGGTGACCTGGCGGGAGAACGCCGCCGAGGGCAAGCTCGACCTGCTGACGACGATCGACTTCCGGATGACGTCCACGGCGCTGTTCTCCGACGTGGTCCTGCCCGCCGCCACCTGGTACGAGAAGCACGACCTGTCCAGCACCGACATGCACCCGTTCGTGCACGCCTTCAACCCGGCCATCACCCCGCCCTGGCAGACCAGGTCCGACCACGACGCCTTCCTCGGGCTGGCCGACGCCTTCTCCGAGCTGGCCGCCCGCCACCTGGGCCGGCGCACCGACGTGCTGGCCGTCCCGCTCACCCACGACACCCCGGACGAGCTGGCCCAGCCGGGCGGCCGGGTGCGCGACTGGAAGCACGGCGAGTGCGAGCCCGTCCCGGGCCGGACGATGCCCAAGATCATCACGGTCGAGCGCGACTACGGCGCCGTCGCCGAGCGCGTCCGCGGGATCGGGCCGCTGTTCGCCGACCTGGGCCTGACCACCAAGGGCATCACCTACCAGGTGGGCCCCGAGCTGGAGTACCTGCGCGAGCAGAACGGCCAGACCCCCGAGGGCCACATCTCCCTCGGCACCGCCGACCGGATGTGCGAGGCCATCCTCACGCTGTCCGGCACCACCAACGGCCGCCTGGCCACCCAGGGCTTCGAGACCATGGAGAAGCGCACCGGGACCAGGCTCGCCGACCTGGCCGCCGAGCACGAGGGCAAGCGCATCACGTTCGCCGACACGCGGTCGAGGCCGCAGCCGGTGATCACCTCGCCCGAGTGGTCCGGCTCGGAGACCGGCGGGCGCCGCTACTCCGCCTTCGTCATCAACGTCGAACGCGACAAACCGTGGCACACCCTGACCGGCCGGCAGCAGTTCTTCCTCGACCACGACTGGATCATCGAGCTGGGCGAGCAGCTTCCCGCCTACCGGCCGCCGCTCGACCTGCGCCGCCACCACGGCGACCAGCGCGACGGGCAGGCTGATGGGCAGGGGGCCGAGGTCACCGTGCGGTACCTGACGCCGCATTCCAAGTGGTCGATCCACTCCGAGTACCAGGACAACGCGTACATGCTGGCCCTGTCGCGGGGCGGGCCGACGATCTGGATGAGCGTCGAGGACGCCGCCTCGATCGGGGCCGCCGACAACGACTGGATCGAGGCGTACAACCGCAACGGCGTGGTCGTGGCCAGGGCGGTCGTCTCCCACCGGATGCCGGCCGGGACCGTGTACATGTACCACGCCAAGGACCGCAACGTGAACGTCCCGCTCACCGAGCGGTCGGGCCGGCGCGGCGGCGTGCACAACTCCCTCACCCGGCTGCTGCTCAAGCCCAGCCACCTCATCGGCGGGTACGCGCAGTTCACCTACGCCTTCAACTACTACGGGCCGACCGGCAACCAGCGTGACGAGATCACGGTGATCCGCCGCCGCGGCCAGGAGGTGACCTACTGATGCGCGTCATGGCACAGGTCGCCATGGTGATGAACCTGGACAAGTGCATCGGCTGCCACACCTGTTCCGTCACCTGCAAGCAGACCTGGACCAACCGGGACGGCGTCGAGTACGTCTGGTTCAACAACGTCGAGACCAAGCCCGGCGTCGGCTACCCCAAGCGGTACGAGGACCAGGAACGCTGGCACGGCGGCTGGCAGCTCGACGGGCGCGGCCGGCTCAAGCTGCGCGCGGGCGGCCGGGTCAAGCGGCTGCTCAGCCTGTTCTCCAACCCCGACCTGCCGGACCTGGACGACTACTACGAGCCGGCCACCTACGACTACGACACCCTGCTCAACGCCCCCGCCGGGCCGCACGTGCCGGTCATCCGTCCCAAGTCGGCCATCACCGGCAAGGACATGAACATCACGTGGGGGGCGAACTGGGAGGACGACCTCGGCGGCGCCCCCGAGCACGCCCACGGCGACCCCAACCTGGCGGCCATGGCCGAGAAGGTGCGCATGGAGTTCGACCAGACCTTCATGTTCCACCTGCCGCGCATCTGCGAGCACTGCCTCAACCCGGCGTGCGTGGCCGCCTGCCCCTCCGGCGCGATGTACAAGCGGGAGGAGGACGGCATCGTCCTGGTGGACCAGGACCGCTGCCGCGGCTGGCGCATGTGCGTCTCGTCGTGCCCGTACAAGAAGGTGTACGTCAACCACAAGACCGGCAAGGCCGAGAAGTGCACGTTCTGCTTCCCCCGCATCGAGGCGGGACAGCCGACCGTGTGCGCCGAGACCTGCGTGGGCCGGCTGCGCTACATCGGCCTCGTCCTGTACGACGCCGACGCCGTGCTCGCCGCCGCCCGCGTGCCCGACCCGCGCGACCTGCTGGAGGCCCAGCGCAAGGTGTTCCTCGACCCCGACGACCCGCAGGTGGCCGCCGCCGCGCGGGCCTCCGGGATCAGCGAGGACTGGATCGAGGCCGCGCGGCGCTCACCGATCTACCGGCTGGCCATGCGCTACCGGGTGGCGCTGCCGCTGCACCCGGAGTACCGCACGCTGCCGATGGTCTGGTACATCCCGCCGCTGTCGCCGGTGCTCGACGCCGTGACCGGCGCCGGCGCGGACGCCGACGACCCCGACAACGTCTTCCACGCCATCACCGACCTGCGCATCCCGCTGGAGTACCTGGCCGGGCTGTTCAGCGCCGGGGACACCGAGGTGGTGGCCGGGGTGCTGATGAAGCTGTCGGCGATGCGCGGCTACATGCGGGCCCGCACCGTCGACGGCACCGTGGCAGAGGACCTGCTGGAGTCGGCCGGGATGACGGCGCGAGACATGGAGGAGATGTACCGCCTGCTGGCCGTCGCCAAGTACGAGGAGCGCTACGTCGTGCCCGCCGCTCACCGCGAGGACGCCGCCGCGTTGTCGGCCCAGGCCGCCGGGTGCAGCCTGGACGGCGACGGCGGCCCCGGCATGAGCGAGTTCCACCCGACCGGCGTGACCGGCCGCCGCAGCGACGGACGCCTGGGCCTGAAGCTGTTCACCGGCAAGGGGCCGGCGTCATGAGACTGCTGCCCGCCCCCGACACCGTCGTCGAACGGCCGCAGGATCGCGCCGCGCTGCTCCGGCTGGTCTCGCTGCTGCTGCAGTACCCGGACGCCGGGCTGCTGGCCGCCCGCCCCGAGCTGCGCAAGGCCGTCGCCGCGCTGCCCGACGGGCATCCGCGCCAGGCGCTGGAGCAGTTCCTGTGGTGGTTCGGCGACCGGCAGCCGATGCCGCTGGCCCGCCACTACGTCGAGACCTTCGACCTGCGCCGCAAGTCCAGCCTCTACCTCACCTACTACCTGCACGGCGACACCCGCCGCCGGGGCATGGCCCTGCTGACGCTCAAGCAGCGCTACCGCGTGGCCGGGCTCACCCCGCCCGAGGGCGAGCTGCCCGACTTCCTGCCGGTGGTGTGCGAGTTCGCCGCGCTGGCCGGGCCGGACGTGGGAGAGGCGCCGCTGCGCCAGCACCGCAAGGGGCTGGAGCTCGTCCGCACCGCCCTGCACGAGACCGGCTCGCCGTACGCGCTCGTGCTGGACGCCCTGTGCGCGGTGCTGCCCGGCATGTCGGCGGCCGAGCGGGCCGCGGTGGCCGACCTCGCCCTGGCCGGCCCGCCCGCCGAGGACGTCGGCCTGGCCCTGTACGGGCCGCCGCTGAACGAGAGTGAGGTACGGCCGTGAGCGTCGTGCTCTGGGCGATCGTCCCCTATGTCGCTTTGACGATCTTCGTCGCCGGGCACGTCTGGCGCTGGCGGGTGGACCAGTTCGGCTGGACCACCCGTACCACGCAGGTGCTGGAGAGCAGGCTGCTGCGGCTCGGCTCGCCGCTGTTCCACCTGGGCGCGTTCGCGGCCATCGGCGGTCACGTGCTCGGCCTGCTCGTCCCCAAGAGCTGGACCGAGGCCGTCGGCGTGGACGAGCACCTCTACCACCTGGTGTCGGTCAGCGCCGGGACCGTGGCCGGGGTCATGGTCGTCGCGGGCCTGGCGCTGCTGCTGGCCCGGCGCCTGACCAGCCCGCGGGTGCGGCGCACCACCACCCGCGCCGACAAGGTGCTGTTCACCGTGCTGGCCGTGGTGATCGTGCTGGGCATGGCCGCGACCGTGGGCAGCAACCTGCTCGGCGGCGGCTACGACTACCGGGCCACGATCGCCGTCTGGTTCCGGGGCGTGCTGACCTTCCGTCCCGACCCGCGGCTGATGGCCGACGTGCCGCTGCTGTTCCAGCTGCACGCGATGTCGGCCTGGCTGCTGGCGGCGATCTGGCCGTTCACCCGGCTGGTGCACGTGTGGTCGGCGCCGGTGGCGTACCTGTGGCGGCCCTACGTCGTCTACCGGCGGCGCGTGCCCGTCCGGTCGCGCTGACCGGCGCCCGCCGAGGGGAGGGGCACGCGGATGAGCGTCGCCAGGGTGGCGGTGGCGCTGCTGGCCGCCGCCGGTGCGGCGCTGGTGGCGGCCGGCCCGGTCACGGCCGCCCAGAAGAGCACGGCACGCGTCGAGATCCGGATGGACCGGCGCGGACAGCTGATCAGGCCGGTCGGCGACGTCCCCTGCGCGGACGGCCCGGCGTCGTGCGCGCCGCTCCTCGCGGGGACGCCGACGACCCGGCCGCGGACCTGAGGGCGCGAGCCCGGGAAGGAGAGGTGTGATGGGCGGTCAGATCGTGGTGGCGGTGGACGGATCCGCGCCCGCGACCGCGGCGGTGGAATGGGCGGCGGCCGACGCCGCGCGGCGCGGGCTGGACCTGCGGATCGTGCACGTGCGCCGGGCGGACGGTTCCGCCCGCGTACTGGAGGCCGCCGCCGCCCTGGCCGGGCCGGTCGGGGTGACGGCGGAGGCGCTCACCGGGAACGTCGTGGACACCCTGGTCGCGGAGTCGCCGTCGGCCGACAGCCTGGTGCTGGGCTGGCGCGGGCTCGGCGGGTTCACCGGCATGTCGGCCGGGTCGGTGAGCGTCGCCGTGGCCGGGCACGCCGCCGGCCCGGTCGTCGTCGTCCGGACGCCGCCGCAGGGGCGGCACGACCGGGTGGTGGTCGGCTTCGACGGCTCCGGGCACGCGCGGGCGGCCATGGAGTACGCCGTCGAGCAGGCCAGGGCGCGCCGGGCGCGGCTGCACGTGGTCTCGGCCTGGCAGATCCCGGTCTCCTCGCCGTACGCCGCCGCCTACGGCAGCCTCATCGAGGTCATGCAGGACGCCGACCGTCAGGCGCACGGGCACGTCGTCCCGTGGCGGCAGGCCAATCCCGACCTGGTCATCACCGAGGAACAGCCGTGCGAGCACCCGGTCTCCGCCCTGGTCCGCGCCGCCGGGACGGCCGACCTGGTGGTGGTGGGCTCGCGCGGGCTCGGCGGGTTCGCCTCGGCCGTGCTGGGCTCGGTCGGCCACGGGGTGCTGCACCACGCGGCCTGCCCGGTGGCGGTCGTCCGGCCCCGTTTCCAGCTCCTGGCCCCACTTCTCACATGGAGTGGATGCGCCGGCCGGTGACGTGGTGGGGGACGATCCGGATGTGCAGCCGCCGGTCGCCGCCCGCCCACGGGGTGACGTCCGGCTCGACCTGCTCGTCCGGGGTCACGTGGTGGGCGGGCCCCTGCACGAGCACGCTCCACCCCTGCCGCCGGGCCTCGTCGATCCGGTCGACCTCGAAGCCCACCATGACCTCGACGCCCTCCAGCCCGGTCCGCAGGTCCTGGTCGAGCGGGCCGCCCGCGGCGGTGCGGAAGACGACGGCGCCGTCGTGCACACGGAAGTTGACGGGCAGCACCGTCGGCCCGTGCGAGCCGTTGAACGCGATCCGGCCGATGCCGCCGGACGCGATCAGGCGCAGGCACTCCTCGCGTTCGAGGACCTCCAGGACGGGCTCGGCCATCGCGGGCCCGACGCCCGGCGGACGGTCACGCCCGCCGCCCAGCAGATCCTGGCCGGTGGTCCCGAGCGCGTCGGCCAGGCGGTTCAGGGTTCCCCTGTCCGGGATGTCCACGTGCTCCTCCATGTACCGGAGGTAGCCGGTGGACATGTCCGCCCGCTCCGCCACCTGCTCGACGGTGAGCCCCAGCCGCTGCCGGTGGTACTGGATGCGGTGGCCGAAGTCGCCGGTCCCTGTCACTGTCTCCTCCTGCTCGTAGGCGCCGCGCGTGACGAAGCTACCCACGCACCCCGTACCCCGGACAGGGTCTTTCGCCCCTTCATGGGACCAACGTCCCTTCCCCCGGGGACGCACGGCCCTACGGCGCGGGGGCCTGGAGGAGGAGCCTGGCCTGCATGGATGTCCTGGATCTCTCCCGGTGGCAGTTCGGCATCACGACCGTCTACCACTTTCTCTTCGTGCCGCTCACGATCGGCCTGTCGATCATCGTGGCCGGTCTGCAGACGGCGTGGCACCGGACGAAGAAGCCGGAGTACCTGCGGCTGACCCGGTTCTGGGGCCGGCTGTTCCTGATCAACTTCGCCATGGGCGTGGTCACGGGCATCGTGCAGGAGTTCCAGTTCGGGATGAACTGGAGTGACTACTCCCGCTTCGTCGGCGACGTGTTCGGGGCGCCCCTGGCCATGGAAGGGCTGATGGCCTTCTTCCTGGAGTCCACCTTCCTCGGCCTGTGGATCTTCGGCTGGGACCGGCTGTCGCCCCGGCTGCACCTGGCCACGATCTGGCTGGCGGCCATCGGCACCAACATCTCGGCCTACTTCATCCTGGCGGCCAACTCCTGGATGCAGCACCCCGTCGGCTACCGGATCAACAACGGCCGCGCCGAGCTGACCGACATCTGGGCCGTCCTGACCAACTCGACCACGCTGGTCACCTTCCCGCACGTCCTGTTCGGGGCGTTCCTGACCGCGGCCGCGTTCGTGCTGGGCGTCAGCGCCTGGTTCCTGCTGCGCAGGCGGGACGTCTCCCTCTTCCGTACCTCGGCCCGGCTGGCGCTGGCCGTCAGCCTGGTCTCGGCGGTCGGGGTGTCGTTCTCCGGCCACTGGCAGGCCCAGATCATGACCGAGCAGCAGCCGATGAAGATGGCCGCCGCCGAGGCCCTGTGGGAGGACGAGACCTCCGCCGGCTTCTCCCTGTTCGCCATCGGCGACGTCGAGAACGGCCGCAACCACGTCAACCTGCAGATCCCGTACGGCCTGAGCCTGCTGTCCACCAACACCCTGGACGGCGAGGTCGAGGGCATCAACGACATCCAGGCCCGCTACGAGGCCCTGTACGGCCCCGGCGACTACCGGCCGATCGTCGGCCTGGCCTACTGGTCCTTCCGGCTGATGATCGGGTTCGGCATGGTGTCGGCGCTGCTCGCCCTGGCCGGGCTCTGGCTGACCAGGCGCGGCCGGCTGCCCGCGGGCCGCTGGGCCTACCGGCTGGCCATCGCCGGGATCGGCCTGCCGTTCCTGGCCAACAGCATGGGCTGGATCTTCACCGAGATGGGCCGCCAGCCGTGGACCGTCTTCGGGCTGATGCGCACCGCCTACGCCGTCTCGCCGACGGCGGACGTCCCCTCGGTGGCCATCACGCTGGTCGGCTTCACCCTGGCCTACGCCGTGCTGGCGATCATCGAGATCCGGCTGCTGGTCAAGTTCATCCGGATCGGGCCGAACGAGCAGGACGAGCCCGAGACCGCCGTCCCCGCGCTGAGCTACTGAGGAAATCATGGAAAACGTCTGGTTCGTACTGATCGCCGTGCTGTGGACCGGCTACTTCCTGCTGGAGGGCTTCGACTTCGGCGTCGGCATCCTGATGCCCGTGCTGAGCCGCGAGGAGGCCGACCGGCGAGCCGTCCTGAGGACGATCGGCCCGGTGTGGGACGGCAACGAGGTGTGGCTGCTGGTGGCCGGCGGCGCGACCTTCGCCGCCTTCCCCGAGTGGTACGCCACCCTGTTCAGCGGCTTCTACCTGCCGCTGTTCCTCATCCTGCTGGCGCTCATCGCCCGAGGCGTGGCCCTGGAGTACCGCAGCAAGAGCGACAGCACGCGCGGCTGGGACCGGGCGCTGTTCTGGGGCTCGCTCGTCCCGGCCTTCCTGTGGGGCGTCGCGTTCGCCAACATCGTGCGCGGTGTGCCGCTGAACGCCGAGCACGAGTACACCGGCACGCTGCTGACCCTGCTCAACCCGTTCGCGCTGCTCGGCGGGCTGGCCACGCTGCTGCTGTTCACCCTGCACGGCGCGGTCTTCCTGGCCCTGCGCACCACCGGCGACCTGCGCCTGGCCGCCGGCCGGATGGCCAAGAGCATCTCCCCGGCGGCGTTCCTGGTCGTGATGGCGTTCCTGCTGCTCTCGGACGGCGGCGGCGGGGCGCTGCGGTGGGCCGCCGTGGCGCTGGTCGCGCTCGGCCTGGCCGGCGCGGTGGCCGCGACCGTGCGCGGCCGTGACGGGTGGGCCTTCACCGCCAGCGCGGTCGCCGTGGTCGCCCTGGTGGCCGCGATCTTCGGCGGCCTGTGGCCGAACGTCATGCCCGCCCTGGACCCGGCCAACAGCCTGACCGTCACCAACGCGGCCTCCAGCCCGTACACGCTGACGGTGATGACCTGGGTCGCGGCCGTCTTCATGCCCCTGGTGCTGGCCTACCAGGCATGGACGTACTGGGTGTTCCGCCGCCGCCTCACCGGCGCCGTCCGAACCTGACGGACGGCCGGATCGGCGGCGGCGCCGTCACCGCCGGGCGGCGTCCATGGCGGTCAGCACGGCGGTGGACATGGCCTGGTGGCCCGCGGCGTTGGGGTGGAGTCCCGCCGAGTCCACCCCCTCCATCGGCTCCATCCACCGCACGTCGAGGGGCTTGCACAGGTCGTGGCCCACCGAGCCGGTGTAGGTGTCGACGAATCCGGCGCCGCCCGCCGCGGCGCGGGCGGCGAGCATGGTGTTGAGGCGCTTCTCCACGTCCCGCAGCCAGGGGGCGTCGCCCTTGGCGATGGGGACGGTCGAATAGCAGTTGCTCCCGTCGTCCGGCATGATGACCGGATAGCCGACGACGAGGATGTCCGCGCCGGGGGAGCGCCGCCTGATCTCCTGGAGCACGGCGTCGATCTTGTCGCCCGTGGCGGCGATGCGCCCGGCGAGCTGGTCGATGCCGGCCAGGGTGTAGCTGGCCTTGCACGGCGAACCGCCGGGGTTGAGCTTTCCGAGGATGACGCAGCGGCCGATGATGCCGCTGACGTTGATGTCGTTGCCGCCGATCCCCAGGGTGACCAGGTCCGTCTCCGGACGGAGCGCGTCCAGCTGGGGTGGGGCCGCGCCCTGTGAGCCGGTCATGTGCGCCGTGGTCGCGCCGGCGCAGCTGACGTCCGTGAAGGTGGCGACGGTCCGCGCGGCCGCGGTCAGAGTCGGGTAGTTGCGGTCGGAACGGCCGCAGTCGGCGTCCGTCTGGCTGGGGATGCCGGGGCCCGCGGTGTAGGAGTCGCCGAGGGCCACATAGTGGCCGACGGCGGTGCCGCGGGCGGAGGCGTGCGCGGTCGGCGTCGCGAGGACCGCCGTGACGACTGTCGTGACGACCGCCGCGGAGAGCGCGAGGGATTTCTTCCTGAACTGCCGGCTGGACCCGAGCATGGCCACCTTCTCTGGACGGGGGGTGAGGGCAGGGGCCGGCGCCCGGCGGCGGGCCGGCGCGTCGGCGGAGGCGAACGCCGCGCACGCAGGGCGAACCCGCGGCGCACGGCCATTTCCTACCAGGTGGTTAGTTTTGCCGGGGCGCGGGCGTCCCGTCAAGATCCCGGTCGCGGTCGCCTCCGGAACGGCGTACGGACGAGGTGATCATCGGCCGGGCGCGGCGCGTAGGGTGGTGACCTGAGCGGATACGATCCGTTCGCAGGCGACGCCGGGAAGGGCGGGTGATGGTCCGGTGGCGCAGAGGGCGACCGTCTACGACGTCGCTGAGCGGGCAGGCGTCTCCATCGCGACGGTCTCGCACACCTTCCGGCAGCCGGAGAAGGTTCGCCCGGAGACGCGCGAGCTGGTCCTGCGGGCCGCGCGAGCCCTCGGCTACGTGCCGAGCGGCAGCGCGCGCGGGCTCGCGAAGGGCCGCTCCCAGGCGCTCGGCCTGTACGCCTTCGACATGTTCCTGCCCGCCGACCTCGGCGTCCAGGATCTCGACGCCATGGTGGCCCGGGAGCTCGACGGCCTCGGCGACGTGCGGCGATTCCCGCTCTACGTCGACGAGATCCAGCGCGGGTTCGAGCTGGAGGCGCAGCGGCTGGGCCGCCCGGTGATGCTCGGATCGGGGGCCAGCCGCGACTCGCTGGGCAGCTTCGACCTGGCCGGCAGCGTCGACGGCCTGGCGATCTTCCCGGGCGGCGCGGCGCGCGATCTGCTGGAGCACGTGGGGCGCGGCGTTCCCGTGGTGATCTTCAGCAGCCCGCCCATGCACGACCCGCTGCACCACATCACGGTGGCCAACGAGAGCGCCGTGCGCGAGCTCGTCGATCACCTGGTCGAGCGGCACGGCCGCCGGTCTCCCGCGTTCCTCGGCGAGCCGGCCGCGCCCGACATCGCCGCCCGGTTCGCCGGGTTCCAGGCCGCGCTGGCCGCGCACGGGCTGCCGGTCCCCGAGGAACCGTTCGACACCACCGTGCTGGCCCAGGACAGCCTGCGCTCGTTGCGCGCCGCCATCGCGGCCGGCGACGTGCCGGACGCCCTGGTCTGCGCCACCGACCAGCTCGCGTTCACCGTGCTGGACCTCCTGGCCCGGCACGGCATCCGGGTGCCGGACGACGTCGCGATCACCGGTTTCGACGGGATCGTCGCCGGGCGGCTCTCGGACCCGACGCTGACCACCGTCCGCCAGCCCTTCGCCTCGATGGGGCGGCTCGCGGTGCGCATCCTGACCGACACCGCGGCGGGGGTGTCCCACCCCAGGTCGTACGTGCTGCCGACCCGCATGGTCCTCGGCCGCAGTTGCGGCTGCTCCTGACGGAGTTTTATCTCGATTGCGCAATGAGGCTGGATTTCCGGCGAGTTAAGCGCATAAATTCACAGCCGTTCGGGAGAGGCACACAGGCCGACAGGAAGGAACTGGCCGTGCGACACAGATCAGCAGTGGCGGCCCTGGCCGCGATCAGCGCCGCGACGGTGCTCACCGCATGCGGCCGGGCCGACGAGGGCGCCGGACGGCCCCAGCCGTCCTCCAGCGTCGCGGCCAAGGCCACGGGCGCGATCACCATGTGGGCGATGGGCAACGAGGGCGACCTCCTGCCCGAGTTCGTGAAGAAGTTCGAGGCCGCCAACCCGGGGGTCACGGTGAACGTGACCGCCATCCCCTGGGACTCGGCCTACCAGAAGTTCCAGACCGCCATCGCATCCGGGAACGTTCCAGACCTGGCCATGATGCCCGGCCTGCCGGTGTTCAAGGACGCCTTCTCGCCCGTGCCCGGCGCCATCGACACCGCGGGCATGTACCCGGGAGCCGTCTCGACCGGCACGATCGGCGGGCGGCTCCTGGAGGTGCCGTGGTACGTCGACGTCCGCGCGCTCTACTACCGGACGGACCTCGCCCGCAAGGCCGGCTGGGACAAGCCCCCGGCCACATGGGACGAGCTGCGGCGGATGGCGGCCGACCTGCAGCGCAAGGCCGGCGCGAAGTGGGGCATCCGGCTGCCCGCGGGCACGACCGGATCGTTCCTGTCCTCGCTCTGGATGCCGTGGTCCAACGGCGCGGAGCTCATGAACGCCGACCAGTCCTCGTGGACGCTCGACACCCCGGAGTTCGCCTCGGCGTACGAGTACCTGGCGTCGTACTTCAAGCAGCGCATAGCCGATCCGAACGCCGACACGGCGCCCGCCGCCGCGGTGAAGGACTTCCTGACGGGCACGACGCCGATGCTCGTCGCCGGCCCCTTCCTGCGCGGCGCCATCTCCCAGGCCGGCGGCGACGCGTTCGCCGGCAAGTACGCGACCGCGCCGCTTCCGGCGGGGAAGAGCTCGACCTCGTTCGTCGGAGGCGCGAACCTCGTGGTCTTCAAGGCCGCCAAGAACCCCGATTCGGCCTGGAAGCTCGTCCAGTGGCTCAGCGAGCCCCAGACCCAGGCGGCCTGGTACAAGGTCAGCGGCGACCTGCCGGCGACCCGGAGCGCGTGGCAGGATCCGGCGCTGGTCGCCGACCCGACGCTCGCGGCGTTCGCCGAGCAGCTCAAGACGGCCAAGGCGCCGCCGCAGCTGGTCGGCTTCGACAAGGTCGGCGCGGCGGGCGACGCCGCGATCGAACAGATCATCAAGGGCGGCCGGCCGGTGGCGGACACGCTGCGCAAGCTCCAGCAGCAGGCCGACGGCATCGGGGTGTCCTGAGCGGTGTCGAACCCCATGTCGCCGACCGCCCCCGGACGGGCGCGCGCCCCCCGTGACGTGCGCGCCCGCCGGGCCGCGGGGGCCAACTCCGAACGCCGGCGCCGGCAGACGACGGTCGCCTGGCTGTTCGCCGCGCCGTTCGTCGTCGTCTTCGCGGTGTTCATGGTCCTGCCGATCGCCGGTTCGATCGGCTTCTCCTTCACGGACCTGACCGCGCGGGACATCCAGTCGCCCTTCAACGTGAACTTCGTGGGTCTCCAGCAGTACGCGGACGTCCTCACCGATCCGGAGTTCCAGAACGCCGCCGGGGTGACGGCGCTGTTCGTCCTCATCGGCATCCCCGCCACGGTGGCGCTCGGGCTGGGGCTGGCGCTGGCGCTCAACTCCGGGATCCGCCGGCTCAGGCCGATCTACCGCGTCGCCTTCTACGCGCCGGTGGTGACGAGCGTCGTCGCGGTCTCGGTCATCTGGCGCCACATCCTCGCCCGCGACGGGCTGCTCAACATGGTCCTCGCCCTGGTCGGCGTGGACGGGCCGGACTGGTTGAACAGCACCACCTGGGCGCTGCCCTCGTTGATCCTGATGGCCGTCTGGCGCAACACCGGGACCCTCATGGTGATCTTCCTGGCCGGGCTGCAGGCCGTCCCGGCCGACGTCGCGGAGGCGGCGGCGATGGACGGCGCCGGGCCCTGGCGCCGCCTGCGCAGCATCACGCTCCCGCTGCTGCGCCCCACGATCCTGCTGGGCTGCGTCCTCATCTCGGTCGGCTACCTGCAGTTCTTCGAGGAGGCTTTCGTGATGACGCAGGGCGGGCCGCTCGGCTCCACGCTCTCCATGACCTACTACACGTTCAACGCCTTCGGGTTCGGCGACTTCGCCAAGGCGTCCGCGGCGAGCTACATCATGTTCGTCGTCATCGCGGCGGTCGGCGTCCTGCAGTTCCGCCTGCTCAGGAGGGCCACATGAGCCGGCCGGGACCCCTGACGGCGCGTTCGCTCACCTACGTGGTGCTGACCGCCGGCGTGGTGCTGTGGCTCGCGCCGTTCGCCTGGATGGTGCTGGGCGCGTTCAAGACGCAGGACGAGATCTTCGCCGACCCCCCGACGTGGTGGCCGCACGCGCCCACCGGCGGGAACTTCGCCCGCTGGCTCACCGAGCTGCACTTCGGCACCTTCTTCGGCAACAGCCTCGTCGTCGCCGTGCTCACCGTGCTCGGCAACCTGCTGTTCTGCTCGATGGTCGGCTACGCGCTGGCCAAGATGGACTTCGCCGGGAAGCGCGTCCTGCTCGGCGTCGTGCTGGTGACCATCATGGTGCCCGGCGTGGTGACGTTCGTCCCGCTCTTCGTGATCGTCGCGAAGATGGGCATCCTCGACACGTACGGGGCTCTGGTGCTGCCGTTCCTCACGCAGCCCGTGGGCGTCTTCCTGATGCGCCAGTTCATGCTGGACATCCCCGACTCGCTGCTGGAGGCCGCGCGCATCGACGGCGCCTCCGAGACGAGGATCTTCACCCGGGTCGTGCTGCCGCTGTGCGGCCCCGCGCTGGCCACCCTCGGCATCCTCACCTTCCTGGGCTCGTGGAACAACTTCCTGTGGCCGCTCGTGGCGAGCCAGACCGAGTCGATGTACACGCTGCCGGTGGCGCTCTCGCTCTATTCCACCGGCCAGTACGCGACCGACTACGGCACGCTGCTCGCCGGCGCCGTGCTGATCATCACGCCGATCCTCGCGCTCTTCGTGTCCCTGCAGCGCCACTTCGTGCAGGGCATCGCCACCATGGGCCTCAAATGACCACACCTCCGACACCCAAGACAGGATCGAACATGGCGACTTCGCAGCCGCTGGCCTTTCCCGACGGTTTCCTGTGGGGCGCGTCGACGGCGGCCCACCAGGTGGAGGGGAACAACGTCGGAAGCGACTTCTGGCAGGCCGAGCAGGACGGGAGCTGGGGCCTGCCCGAGCGTTCTGGGGACGCCTGCGACAGCTTCCACCGGTGGCCCGAAGACCTGGACATCGCGCGCGACCTCGGTCTCAACGCCTACCGGTTCAGCGTCGAATGGGCCCGCGTGGTCCCCGCCCCCGGTCACCCGTCACCGGCCATGCTGGACCACTACCGCCGGATCATCGAAGGATGCGGGCGGCGCGGGCTGACCCCGGTCGTCACGCTCCACCACTTCACCAGCCCCGCGTGGCTGGGCGCCGGGGGCGGATGGACCTCCGGGGAGGCGGTCGCGCACTTCGCCGACTACGTCCGCGCGGTGCTGCCGATCCTCGACGGCGTGCCCTGGGTCTGCACGATCAACGAGCCCAACATGGTCGCCCTGATGGCCGCGCGCCGCAGGCACGGCGCCGGCGAACCGGTGCCCTCCTTCGTCCCGCCGGATCCCGACGTGACCGCCGCGCTGGCACGCGCGCACGAGGCGGCCCGCGACCTGCTCGCCTCCGTGCCCGGACTGCGATCGGGATGGACGGTGGCCAACCAGAACGTGCAGGACCACGGCGCCGGCCCCGACCGCGCCGCCGAGCTGTCGTACCTGGTCGACGACCAGTACATCGACCTGGCGAAGGGCGACGACTTCATCGGCGTGCAGGCCTACAGCCGCCTGCGCGCGGGCGGGGAAGGCGTCATCGCCCCCGGCCCGGCCGACAGGCGCACGATGACCGGCTGGGAGTACTACCCCCTCGCGCTGGAGGACGCGGTCCGGCACACAGCCGCCCGGCTCGGCGGATCGACACCGCTGCTCGTGACCGAGAACGGCATCGCGACCGGCGACGACGACGAACGGATCGCGTACACGACGGAGGCCGTGACGGGCCTGGCCCGCGCCATGGCCGACGGCGTCGACGTGCGCGGATACCTGCACTGGTCATTGCTGGACAACTACGAGTGGGGATCGTGGACGCCCACGTTCGGCCTCGTCGCGGTCGACCGGACCACGTTCCGGCGCACGGTCAAGCCCAGCGCCCGCTGGTTCGGGCGGCTCGCCCAGAGCCCGGCGGCCGCTCTGGGCGGAACGGCCGTGTCGTGACGGAGACCCTGGACGTGCTCCTGGACGCCGCGGACCTGGCCCGGTTCGTCGACGGCGCGGCCGCCCTCGACCCGGGAGCCCATGGCGGCCTGCGCCCGCGCCGGCTGCCGCCGTGGGCGCGCGCACAACATGACGACCCCTGGTTCGACCTGATGGAACAGGCGCCCGCCGGCGTCTCACTCCGCTTCGCCACGAGCGCGACCGTGCTGCGGCTCCGCCTGCACACCCGCTCGCTCCGGCCGGCCGGCACCGAGGTCGCCAGGCCGCACAGCCTCGCCGTCGTCGTCGACGGCGCGGTGGCGGAACACGTCGCGATCCCCGAAGGGGACGTCGTCGTCATCGGCGCCGGCCGGCACGTCGCCGGCCGGGAACACCGCGATCCGTCCGCCGTGACGGTGGCCCTCGTCCCCGACGGCGGGGAGAAGCAGGTCGAGATCATGCTGCCGCACGACTGCGCGGTCGAGGTCATCGGCCTGGAGGCCGACGCCCCGATCTCGCCGCCGTCCGCCGGCGGCTTCCCGCGCTGGACGCATCACGGCAGCTCCATCAGCCATGGGCTGCAGGCCGCCACCCCCGACCGCACCTGGCCGGCGCGGGTCGCCCTGGGCACCGGCTGGCGCCTGCGCAACCTGTCCTTCGGCGGGAACGCGCAGCTCGACCCGTTCGTCGCCCGCATGATCAGGGACACCCCCGCGGACCTGATCACCCTGAAGATGGGGATCAACCTCGTGAACGCGGACTCGATGCGGGCCAGGACGATGCTGCCCGCGGTGCACGGCTTCCTCGACCTGATCCGCGAGGGCCATCCGGACACGCCGGTGGTCCTCATCACCGCGATCGCCTGCCCGGCGCACGAGCACACGCCGGGACCGACCGTCGATCGCGGCGGCACGGCCGGCGGGGCGGAACGGACCCTGGAGGCCGACGACGGCGCCCTCACGCTGGCCGCCACGCGCCGGATCATCGAGCGCGTCCACGCCGGGCGCGTCGCCGACGACCCCCACCTGCACCTGGTGGACGGCCGTACCTTGCTGGGCGAGCAGGACGCGCGCCTGCTGGGCGACGGGCTCCACCCCACGCAGGAGGGGCTGGGCCTCATCGCGCGGCGCTTCCAGGACACGGTGGCCGGCCTGCCGGCCCTGGCGGGGCTGCTCGGCGGCCGGCGATGAGGGCCGCGCTGGTGCCCTGGCCGCACACGGTCGCGCTCGACCACGCGACGACGACCGTCCTGCACCCCGGTCGCGTCGAGATCCGGGCGGACGATCGTCTGCGCGACGCCCGCGCGTGGCTCGAAGCCGAGTTCGCCCGCCTCCCCGCCCCCTCGGCGGGCGACCCGCCGCCGTCGCGCGTCGTCCTGCTGATCGGCGAGGCTCCCGGCGACGTGCCGCCCGCCGGCGGCATCGCGCCGGAACAGCTCCCTCCGGACGAGCGGCACACCGTGACGATCGCCCCAGGGGAGATCACGGTCACCGGGCCGAGCCCGCACGCGGTCCTGCGGGGCGCCGCGACGCTGGTGCAGCTGGCGGAGTGCGCGGCGGGCCGGCTGCCGGTGGGGCGCATCGCCGACGGGCCCGCCCTGGCGTGGCGGGGCCTGATGCTCGACGTCGTCCGGCATCCGTTCCACCCGGACGAGATCCGCCGCGTCATCGACCTGCTGACGCGATACAAGCTGAACGTGCTGCACCTGCATCTCACGGACTCCGGCGGCTGGCGGCTGCAGTCCGCGGCCCGTCCCGCGCTGGACGCGACCTCGCCCGGCGAGCTGATCACGCGGCGCGAGCTGGCGGAGCTGACGGCGTACGCCGGAGCGCGCGGAGTGACGATCGTGCCCGAGATCGACCTCCCCGGCCACGCCCACGCCGCGATCCGCGCCTACCCGGGGCTCGCCGGCGACGGGACCGCGGCCCGCCTGGGCTACGTGGATCCGGCCATGCCCGGGGCCGAGTCCTTCATCGCCGAGACCGTCACCGAGTTCGCGCAGGCGTCCGGTGCCCGGTTCGTCCACGTCGGGGGTGATGAGCCGTTCGGGATGCCCTTCACGGCCTACACGCGCGCGGTCGGCGCGGCCGTCCGCGCGGCGCACGATGCCGGCAGCCGGGTCGTGGCCTGGCAGGAGACGGTACGCGCCGGCGCGCTGGGCGACGGCGACCTCGTGCAGCTGTGGATCGGCGCGGAGACGAGCATCGACGCCGACGCCAAGAAGGCGGAGCTGCCGGAGTCCGCGCACACGTTCGTCGACCAGATGGTGGCGTTGTTCGCCCTCGCGCCGTCCGACGGTCCCGCCGCGGCGGCGGCCGGGCTGCCGGTGCTGCTGTCCTCCAGCGACGTGCTGTACCTCGACCGCCCGTACGCCGAGCCCGCCGCGGACGCCGAAGGGGAGGCACGACGGGCCCGGCTCGGGTTCCGCGACTATCCGGCCAAGACCCTCCGGCAGATGTTCGACTGGACCCCGCGGTCCCTGGTGTCGGGACTCGACGTGCGCGTCGCCGGCGTGGAGGCCGCGATCTGGTCGGAGACGATCACGTCCTTCGACGATCTGGCGTTCCTGCTGCTCCCCCGTCTCCCGGCCGCGGCCGAACGATCCTGGACGCGTGAGCCGGCGACCTGGGAGGACCACCGGGCACGCCTGCGACCGCACGCCGCGACGTGGGAGGCGACGGGATGGGGAGCGGCGTACCGGCCCGCGGCGGAGCCGTGACTCCGCCGCGGCCCCGGGGCCCGTCGCGGTCAGGCTCGCACGGGCGACCCGCCGAGCTCGGTCACCGTCAGGGCGCGCAGCAGGTGCGGGTGCAGGCCCTCGGCCCGCGACCGGGGCAGGCCGGCGGCGAGCGCGGCGTCGGTGAGCGCGGCCCGCGTCCAGGCCAGGTCGACCCGCCGGCCCGCCTCGCCGGTGAGCAGCGGGTGGTCGGCGGGCCGGTCGCCGCACAGGCGGCGCAGCGGGCGGCGCAGGTAGGGGGCGAGCGGGAAGGCGACGATGTCGCCCCGCCCGTCGTGCAGGGTGATCAGCACGGGGTCGCCGGCGCCCACCAGATGCACGTCGCACGGGGTCAGCCGGGCCAGCGCGTCGACGGACGCGCCGGTGGACTCCAGCAGCCCGACCGCCACGGCCTCGGCTAAGCGCCCTTCCTCGGCCAGCAGGGCGACCCCGCCGCGCAGCAGCCGCCGCTCGGCCGGGGTGGGCGGGTGAGCGGCCGGCGCCGGGAGAGCCGGCCCGTGCCGCCCGGCGAAGGCGTAGAACGAGGCCAGCACGGCCCGCCTGCGGATCACCGTCGCGCGGGCCAGCGGCCGGCCGGACGGCGCCAGGCCGGCGGTGAGAGCGGCCAGGCAGTAGGCGTCGACCTGCGACCCGGCCCCCAGCACGTCGCCGCCGGGCTCCTGCCCGCGCAGCCACCGCAGGTAGGAGGCCAGCACCCGCAGCCGCGTCCGCCGCAGGGCCGGGGACGGCCGCTCGCGCAGCCAGGCCGCCGCCACGCCGGCCGCCGCCGGACCCAGCCCCTCGACGACGTCGACGTCGGCCGCGGGGACCTCGCCCCCGTCGCCGGGACCGCGCCTCGGACGCAGCCCCTCGATGCGGGAGACGAGGCCGCGGGCCTCCTGACCGGTGAGCGCGCCCCAGGACGCGACGGTGCCCTCGGCCATGCTCAGCACACGACCGGCACGGCGACGGGATCGGCGGCTGGGTCGGCGGCGGCTCGTCCCGGGGCACAACAGGACGAAAGGGAGGCGTGGAGGACGTCGCTGCTCGCGCCCAACGGACCCATCATGATCTCGATCGTCTCATGGAACTACGCCCGCGGGCTCCATCCGGCCGGGCCGCGGGGGCCGCGAGAGCCCGGGACGCGGCCGTCCGCCGAGGTCAGGGTTCGATCAGGCCGGCGCGGATGGCGTAGCGGGTCAGGTCGAGCCGGTCGTTGAGGCCGAGCTTGGCCAGGATGTTGCTGCGGTGGCGGTCGACGGTCTTGGGGCTGATGACCAGGGTGTCGGCGATGGCCTTGGTGGAATGGCCCTCGGCGATGAGCTTGACGATCTCCTCCTCGCGGGCGGTCAGCAGGCTGTCGGGCAGCGGCTCGCCGTGCCGGTGGCGGTGGAGGTAGTCGCGGATCAGCGCGGTGACCGCGCCGGGGTAGAGGAACGGCTCGCCGCGCATCGCCGCCCGGCACGCCTCGATGAGGTCGCGGTCGGCCACCGACTTCAGCACGTAGCCGCAGGCCCCGGCCTTCAGCGCGGCGAAGAAGTACTGCTCGTTGTCGTACATGGACAACATCAGCAGGCGGATGCCGGGCCGGCGGCGGGAGATCTCCCGCGCGGCCTGCAGGCCGGTCATGCGCGGCATGGCGATGTCCAGGACGACCAGGTCGATGTCGTGGGTGCGGACGGCCTCCACCGCCTCGGCCCCGTCGGCGGCCTCGGCGACCACGGTCAGGTCGGGCTCGGCGTCGAGGATCAGGCGGACGCCCTGGCGGACGAGCGCGTGGTCGTCGGCGAGCAGGATGCGGGTCATCGGGCGTTCTCCTTGGCCGCGCCGGGGACGGTGAGGACGATCTCGGTGCCGCCGCCGGGCGGCGAGTGCACGCTCAGGCGGGCCCCGATGAGCAGGGCGCGCTCGTGCATGCCGCGGATGCCGGCGCCCGGCTCGCCGATGCCGCCCCGGCCGTCGTCGGTGACGCGCAGGACCAGGTCGCCGTCGTCGGGTGTCAGCGTGAGCGTCGCCCTGGTGGCCTGGGCGTGGCGGGCGACGTTGGTCAGGCTCTCCTGGGCGATGCGGTAGAGCACCAGCTCGACCTCGGAGGTGAGCGGCGGCAGCCCCGGAGCCAGTCTACGCGTGACCTCGACCGTGCCGGTCTGCGACAGGTCGGTGGCCAGCGCGGTGAGGGCGCTGGTCAGCCCGAGGTCCTCCAGGACGCCGGGGCGCAGCCGGTGGGCGACCTGGCGCACCTCGTCCAGGCTCGTCCTGATCGCCTCCTGGGCGTGGCCGAGCTCGTCGGCCAGCTCCGCGGGCGCCCGGTCGCGCACCCGCTTGAGCGCCAGGAGCGCGACGGTGAGGCTCTGGCCGATCTCGTCGTGCAGCTCGCGGGCGATGCGGCCGCGTTCGGCCTCCTGGGCGGCCAGGGCCTGGGCGCTGGCCACGCTACGCTCCTCCTCCAGGCGGTCGAGCATCTGGTTGAAGGTGTCGGTGACGCTGCGCAGGTCACGGTTGCCGGCGGGCAGCCGGTCGTGGGTGTGCAGCAGGTCCACCCGCCGCATGAGGGCGGTCAGGGAGGTCAGCGGGGCCAGGCTGGCCCGCACCAGGAACGCGTTCGCCGCCAGGATCAGCGCCAGGCCGATGAGCAGCACCGGGATCTCGGTCAGCAGCACCGGTGAGGAGACCGTCGCGGGGGACAGCGCCAGCACGAACGTGCCCGCGGCGAAGACCAGCGCGTTGATGACGAACAGGCGGCGGAACAACGCCTGGGCCGGGGTGCGGCCAGGCGGCTCCGGCGCGGTGGCCACGGCGTCTTTCATGCCTCCAGCCTGGGCGTTCGCCGCCCGCCCTGTCCACTGACCCGGCCAGGATGCGGGCGCGCCCCCACCCGATATGGGGGCCGGACCCGATGGGCGCGGCCCCCCGCGCGGTGATGGCATGGTCTCCCCGGAGAACAGGGACGGACCGTAAGGAGGTGGGCGATGCGTGGCACGGACCTTCTCCGAGCCGCGGCGGCAGGACCGCTTCTCCTCCTGCCCGCCCGCGGGTCGCGGTCCGTCCCCCGGGGCCATCTGACGCGCGGGCCGCGCCGGGGGCCGGCCGCCGTCCCGTGGCCGGGGCCGGGCGCCTGAGCCGCCCCCGCCGCCTTTTGTGACCTTCGCCCATGCCCCCGCTGGAGGCTCCCCATCAAGATCCGCCATACGACCGTGCCCCGAACCGGCGCGAACCGTCGTCTTCCGACCACTCCGACCACCGTGGACGGTGCCATGCGAGCACAGGACATCGCCGTCGCCCTGCCGACCGTGACGGCCCGCGACTCCGTAGGACGGGCCGTCCGCCTGATGGTGGTCAACCGGCTTCCCGGACTCATCGTGGTGGACGAGCGGGGCCGGCCGGCGACCGTGCTGCCGGGCACGCAGGTGCTGCGGCTGGCCATCCCCGGCACGTACCAGGAGGACCAGGCCCTGGCCCGGACCCTCGACGAGAGCGACGCCGAGCTGTTCTGGCAGGAGCTCGCCCACCTGACGGTCGGCGACTGCCTGCCCAGGCCGCCCGCGCGGCCCGTCACCGTGCCGCCGGACGCGACCCTGCTGGAGGTGGCGGCGCTGATGGCCCGCACGCGTAGCCCGCTGGTCGCCGTCCTCGGTCCGGACGCCACCCTCACGGGGGCGATCACTCTGGAACGCCTGCTGACCAGCCTGGCCATCACGAGCCTTCCGGACTGATCCGCATGAGCGCGATCCTGGCCCTATCCATCTTCGTGGTGGCGTTCTTCTTCATCGCCACCGAGAAGGCCGACAAGGTCAAGGTCGTCCTGGTGGCGGCCGGCCTGATGACCGTGCTGGGGCTGACACCGGGGGAGGAGGTGTTCTCCTCAGGGCACGCGGGCATCGACTGGAACGTCATCTTCCTGCTGCTCGGCATGATGATCATCGTGGGGGTGATCAAGCAGACCGGGCTGTTCGACTACCTGGCGATCTGGGCGGCCAAACGCTCGCGGGGGCGGCCGTACCGGCTGATGGCGATGCTGATGGCCATCACCGCCGTGGCCTCGCCGTTCCTGGACAACGTCACGACGATCATGCTGGTCGCGCCGGTGACGGTGATGGTGTGCGGGCGGCTGCGCATCCCGGCGCAGCCGTACCTGATCGCCGAGGTGCTGGCCTCCAACATCGGCGGGGCGGCGACGCTGATCGGCGACCCGCCGAACATCATCATCGGCAGCCGGGCGGGGCTGACGTTCAACGACTTCCTCGTCCACATGGCGCCCGCGGTCGTGGTGATCTTCGGGGTGTTCGTGCTGCTCACCTACCCCCTGTTCCGCCGGTCGTTCCACTACAACGCCGAGCACGTCGCCAAGGTGATGGCGTTGCAGGAGCGGCGGGCCATCACCGACCCCGCGCTGCTGGCGCGGTCGATGACGGTGCTGGCCGGGGTGGTGACGGCGTTCGCGCTGCACTCCGTCCTGCACCTGGCGCCCTCGATCATCGCCCTGGTCGGCGCGGGGGTCATGCTGCTGGTCTGCCGGGTCGAGCTCGGGGACGTGCTGCGCGAGGTCGAGTGGCCCACGCTGGTGTTCTTCGCCGGGCTGTTCGTCATGGTCGCGGGCCTGGTGCACACCGGCATGATGGAGACCATCGGCCGCGCCACCATCGACCTGTTCGGCGACAACTACTTCGCCGCGGCCACCTCGCTGCTGTTCGGCTCCAGCGTGCTGGGGGCGTTCTTCGACAACATCCCGTACGTGGCGACGATGGCGCCGGTGGTGGAGGAACTGGCCGCCGCCGCACCGGACGCGTCCACCGGGCAGGCGCTGTGGTGGGCCTTCGCGTTCGGCGCCGACTTCGGCGGCAACGGCACCGCGGTCGCCGCCAGCGCCAACGTCGTGGCCCTCGGGATCGCCGCCCGCACCGGGAACCCGATCTCCTTCTGGCAGTTCACCCGGTACGGCATCGTCGTCACCCTGGGCAGCACGGCCCTGGCCTGGGTGTACGTCTGGCTGCGCTACTTCTGACCCGGGCCGCCCGGGTCAGGGGCGCAGCCGGTGGAACAGCTCGACCCGGGCCCGGTGGTAGTCGAGGTCCTCCTCGTCGTGCGACACGCCCGCCGCGGCGGCCTTGCGGAAGTAGGCGTGCTCCCTGCGCAGCTTGTGCCGTACGAGCTGGGCGAGCGACTCGTCGTCGAGGGGGGCCGCCGTGCCGCCCTCGTCGAGATAGGCGGCCACGAACTCCTTGCTGGGCCCGGTCAGGTCGTCGCCCCACTCCAGCGCGGCGGCGGCCAGCTCCAGCTCGGGGGCGCCGACGAAGGTCTCGTCCCAGTCCAGGACGGCGACGATGCGGCCGTCCCTGGCCAGGGTGTTGCCGGTGTAGTAGTCGCCGTGCAGCGGGTGGCGTACGGGATGCCCGGCGTGGAAGGCCGCCAGCCAGCGGTCGAGGACCGGGTCGTGCAGGTCGGTGGCGTCCGGGGGCGGGTCGCCGTACAGGCCGGACTCCTGGAAGGCGGGCACGGGACGCGGCCCGGGACGCAGACCGGCCAGCGCGCGGTGGAGCCTGGCCAGCAGCCGCGCGCCCGCCTCCCGCTGCGCCGGGACGTCGGAGTCGGGCCAGGAGCCCTCGACGTAGGGCCAGCAGGAGATCGGCCGCCCGTCCACGACGACGACCGTCGCGCCACCCGTGGTGGCCAGCGGGGCGACGGCCTCGGGGAGCGTGGCGGCGGCGTGCCGGGCGACGGCGTGGCACCACTCCGACTCGGCCACCCCGCGCGCGGCCGGGCCCACCCGGACGACGTGGTCGCCGAGGCGGTAGGCGGCCGACTCCTCCCCGCCGTACAGCCGCTCACCCTCTCCTTCGGCGCCCCAGGCCCGGGAGGCGGCGGCACGGATCTCGGGGGTGAGGGGCGTCTTTGCGTAGATCACCTTGTCAGGTTATGGGGCTCAGGTCATGAGCTGGGACGGCTTGTGGAGTGTTCTGCCAAGGTCGGGCGACACGTGGCGCAAATTCGGCGCTCTCCGCCGGATGGCGCTTAACCTGCACTAACAGGATCATCATCCGCTTGTCACCCCGCCGTCAGGGCCGCCGGTGCCGAGCCCGCTCCGAATTCGGGACGCTCATGATCGTGCAGTCGCAAGAAATCGCACAAAGCTCACATCCGCCCGATACCCGCCCGTCCCGGCGACGGGGCACCCGTACGCCGCCCGGCACGGCGCGGCGCGGCCCGCGTCAGGCCGTCGCCGTCGCGTCCGGCCCGCGAGCCGTGGGCCGGGTGGCCGGCGGCATCGTGCTCCGCCAGGGCGAGACCACCGTCCGGCCCGCGTCCCTGTGCCGGGCCTTCCCGCGCCAGGTGCGCGCAAGCCTTGGAACGGTCCACGTTCCGGGGCCGGTCCGGCACGACCTGCCGCCCGCCGCCGTCTCGCGCTGCCGTTAGCGCCGCTCGGGCCGGCTCGCCGATCACCGTCTGGGAGTCCCGCGTGTCCCATCCGACTCCACCCGCAGTGCCGTCCGCAGTGCCACCCGCAGTGCCGTCCGCAGTGCCACCCGCAGTGCCGTCCGCAGTGCCGTCCGCAGTGCCGTCCGCCACGTCGCGCGTGGTACCGCCCGGCATAGCGTCGGCGGCGCCGTCCGTGATGCCTTCCGTCGGAAGGCCGGGGCGGGCGCGTGCGACGTGGCGGCACGTCGCCGGCTCCGGCCGGCGCGTGGAGATCAACCCGTGGCTGGCGCGGGCGCCGTGCTCGGTGCGCGCGTGCCTGCCGGAGGAGGCCGTCGCCGCCGGTCGGGCGCGCCGCGCGGCCCGGCTGTGCGCCGCCCTGCTGGTGCTGCTGGCCGCGCTGCCCGCCTTCCTCGTCATGGGAGCCGGGCCGAGGCTCTGGCGGGCCAGGACCGTGCAGACGGCGGCCCGGCTGCTGCTGCGCGCGCTCGGCGTCCGGGTCGAGGTCGCCGGTCCGGCGGGCCTCGCCGGGGAGGCGGCCGGGGTGCTCGTCGTGGCCAACCACGTCTCGCTGCTCGACCCGCTGGTCATGCTGGCCGCGCTGCCCTGCCGCCTGCTGGCCAAGCGGGAGGTACGCCGGTGGCCGCTCATCGGGACGCTCGGCGCGGCCTGCGGGGCGCTGTTCATCGACCGGGAACGCCTGTCCACGCTGCCCGCCGCGGTGGGCCTGATCCGCGACGCCCTGCTGGCCGGGGAGACGGTCGCCGTCTTCCCCGAGGGCACCACGTCCTGCGGGCGCGAGGTCGGCACGTTCCGGCCCGCGGTCTTCCAGGCGGCCATCGACGCAGGGGCGGCGGTGTGCCCGGCCGTCCTGCGCTACTACGAGGGGCCGAGCCCGTCGAGCCGGGGGAGCTGGGTGGGCGAGGACTCGGTGACCGGGTCCGTCGTCCGGGTGGCCGGGACGCGGCGGCTGCGGGCCGAGGTGCGGCTCACCCCGCTCCTGCCGCCGCCCGCGCCCGGCCGCGGCCCGCGCGGACGGGCCGCCCTGGCCTGCGCCGCCGAGGAGCGCGTACGCGCCGGCCTCGACTGACCACACAGGACTGACCACACAGGACTGACCACACAGGACTGACCACACAGGACTGACCACACAGGACTGACCACACAGGACTGACCACACAGGACCGCGCCGCGGAGGAGCGCGTGCGCGGCGGCCTCGACTGACCGTTACTCGACGTAAGGATTCACCGATGTGGGGCAACTCGCCGCCGTCCGGCCGTGGACGGAGGTGGCCGCGACGGGTCGTGCTCTGGGGCGCGGCCGTCACGTTCGCCGTCTCGCTCATGGCCGGCCTGGACGTGCACGACCGGCTCGTGCTGGGCGACATCGTGCCGCTCGGATCGCAGTCCCTGCGTGCGGACGACATCCTTCAGGACGCCTTCCACGCGGGCAACGCCGACCTGGTCGTGATCGCCCGCGCGGCACGCCCGGTCGACGACCCGGAGATCGACGCCGCCGGGACACGGCTCACCGAACGCGTCTCGGCCGACCCGGGCGTGTGGGGGGTCACCTCGTACTGGCGCGGCCACGAGCCCAGGCTGCGCAGCGGCGACGGGCGCGCGGCGGTCGTCCTGGCCCACCTGAGCGGCGACAACGCCGCCCGCAACGCCGCCGCCCGCCGGATCATGGACTCCCTGCACGACCGCTACGGCCCCCTGTCGCTGACCGCCACGGGCGAGGCCCAGGTACGCGTCGAGGCGCAGGACCGCAGCGAGGCCGACCTGCGCACCGCCGAGCTGATCGCCGCGCCGCTGACCCTGGCCATCCTGTGCGTGGTGTTCGGCAGCCTGGTCGCCGCCCTGCTGCCGGTGCTGATCGGCGCGCTGGCGGTGATCGCCACCATGGCCGTGCTGCGCCTGCTCACCGAGGTCATGGAGATCTCGGTGTTCGCGCTGAGCATCTCCAGCGCGCTCGGCTTCGCCCTGGCCGTCGACTTCAGCCTGTTCATCGTCACCCGCTTCCGCGAGCAGCTCGCCCTGGGCCAGGACGCCGCCCAGGCCGTCGCCGTCACCATGCGCACCACCGGCCGGGCCATGGCCTGCTCGGCGGCCACCGTGGCGCTGTCCATGTCGGCGCTGCTGCTGTTCCCGTTCACCATCCTGCGCTCGCTGGCCGTGGGCGGGATGACGATCAGCCTCACGGCGGCCGCGGCCAGCCTCGTGCTGCTCCCGGCCCTGCTCACCCTGCTCGGCGACCGGGTCAACCGGCTTCCCGTGCCCGGCCCGTGGAACGCCGCGCGCCGGTCCGCGGCGCCGGTGGAGGACGGGCCCTGGTACCGCCTGGCGGTCGCCGTCATGCGCCGCCCGCTGGCGGTGGCCGTGCCCACCACCGCTCTGCTGCTGGCCATGGGCGCGCCGTTCCTGGGCGCCCGCTTCGGCACCCTGGACGACCGCATCCTGCCGCCCGACGCGCCCGCCGCCCGGGCGGCGCAGGCGCTGCGCGCGGAGTTCGGCGGGCAGCGGGTCGTCGGCGGCACCATGATCGTGCTGCCGGACCTGCGGATGACCGGGCAGAGCTCGGCCGACCTGCTGGGCGGCTACGCCAGGCGGCTGGCCGCCACCGACGGCGTGCTCCGGGTCGACACGGCCGGCGGCTCCTACAGCCGGACCGCCGCCGTCCCCGGGCCGGGCCGCCGGTTCACCGGCGAGGCGGGCACCTGGCTGCTCGTCACCACCGCGCACGAGCCGTACTCGGTGGCCAACAGCGAGCTCGTCGGGCGCCTGCGCGCGATCCCGGCCCCGGGCCAGGCGCTGTTCGCCGGGCCGGGCGCCGAGCTCGACGACATCAGGCGGAGCATCGCCGGCACGCTGCCCACGGCCCTGGCGCTGATCGCGCTGGCCACCCTGGCCATGGTGACGCTGCTGACCCGCAGCGTCGTGCTGGCCGTCAAGGCCCTGGTGATGAACGTGCTCAGCCTCACCGCCACCTTCGGCGCCCTGGTTTACGTCTTCCAGGACGGCCACCTGCGCCGGCTGGTCGGCGACTTCACCGCCACCGGCAGCATCGACGCCCTCATGCCCACGCTGATCTTCTGCGTCGCCTTCGGCCTGTCCATGGACTACGAGATCTTCCTGCTGTCCCGGATCACCGAGGAGTACCGCAGCCGCGGCGACACCGCCACCGCGGTCGCCACCGGGCTGCAGCACACCGGGCGGCTGTTCACCTCGGCCGCCGTCATCTTCGCCGTCGTCATGGCCGCCGTGGCGACCTCCGGCCTGGCCGTGCTCAAGATGATCGGGGTGGGCATCGCGGTGGCCGTCCTGGTCGACTGCACGCTGATCCGCACGCTTCTCGTGCCCGCCGTGATGCGCCTGGCCGGACCCGTCAACTGGTGGGCGCCCCGGCTCCTGCGCGGCGGGCGGGGCAGCGGCGGCGGCTCTCCCGGCGACCCGCCGCGCGTCCCCGTCGGTGCGGCCGCGGGCGGGCCGGACGGGACGGAGCCCGCGGCACCGCCGGCGAGCACACCATGACCACCACCCGCGATCAGGACCACCGCCACGAGCGGCCGCCGTCCGGGCCAGGACTGTCGCCGTGCACGCCGGACACCTGTCTACGGCCGCCGGTCGCGGTCGCCGGGCCGGTCCGCCGGGCCGCCCGCCTCCTGGGCTGCGCGCTGGCCCTGGGGGCGGCCCTGACGCTGTCGGCGATGCCCGCCCGCCGCGCCGGGGCCCTGCGCGGACGCCTGACCCGCAGGGCCATGGGACTGATCGTGCGCGCGCTCGGCATCACGGTACGGATCCCCGGCGGCGTCCCCGCCCTGGACGGCCACGGCACCCTGCTGGTGAGCAACCACATCTCGTGGGCCGACCCGCTGATCATGGCGGCCCTCACCCCCGCCCGCCAGCTCGCCAAGCGGGACATCGGACGGTGGCCGCTGGTCCGGTCGCTGGCCGCGGCCCACCGCACGCTGTTCATCGACAAGGACCGTCCGGCCGGGCTGCCCGAGGCGATCACGGCGGTCGCCGGCGCGCTGCGCGACGGGGACGCGGTGCTGGCCTACCCCGAGGGCACCACCTGGTGCGGGCGGGCCATGGGAGCCTTCCACCCGGCGCTGTTCCAGGCCGCCGTCGAGGCGGGCGCGAGCGTCCGGCCGGTGGCGCTGCGCTACCGCGAAGCCGGCACGCCCTCCACCCGTGCCGCCTGGATCGGCGCGGACTCCCTGCCGGTCTCGCTGCTGCGCGTGGTCGCGACCCGGCACCTGGTGGCCGAGGTGACGTTCCTGCCCCCGATACGCCCTGAGCTCACCGGACGGCCGCGCGCGGACCGGGCGGCGCTGGCCGCGCTGACCGAGTCGCGGGTCAGGGACGCTCTGGGCCCGGCTTGATGGACATTTGATGTGTCATACCCGGACCCGCCCGCCCTCCTGGAGCACACTCGGACACGCCCCCCCATCCGCCGAGAGAACGGACGGCACCATGACCGACGACCAGATAACAGACGTGCTCCGCGGCCACTGCGCGCGGGTCCTGGGCGTCAGCCCGGCCCAGATCGGCCCGCACACCGACCTGCGCGAGGAACTGGACGCCGACAGCCTGGACTTCGCCGAGCTGTACGCCGTGGTCGAGGACGAATGGGGCACCTTCGCCGACGACCGGCTCCAGCGGGTGCGGACCGTCGCCGACATGGCCGCCGTCATCCGCCGCCACCTGACGGCGGTGGGCGGCTGATGCGACCCCGGGTCGCGGTGACCGGGCTCGGCCTGCGCACGCCCGCCGGCTCCGGTCCCAAGGAGCTGTGGAACGCGCTGCTCGGCGGGCGCTCGACGGCACGGGCCATCACGTCCTTCGACACCTCCGCGCTCGCGGTGCGCTTCGCCTGCCAGGTGCCGGAACTGGACGTCTCGGCGTACCTGACCGACCGGCAGGCCCGGCGGCTGGACCGGGCGTCGCTGCTGGCGGTGTGCGCGGCGGGCGACGCGCTCGCCGACGCCGGTCATCCGCGGGTGCCGCCCGAGCGGCGGGCCGTGGTGGCGGGCAGCTCGTTCTGCGGCACCGAGACCTACGAGTCGGCGCTGCTCGACACGGCAGGTCCCGCCGCGCTGCGGCTGTCGCCGATCTTCATCCCGAAGATCATGCCCAACGCCGGCGCCGCCGCCATCGGCATGCGGTACGAGATCCGCGGGCCGAGCATGTCCGTGGTCACCGCCTGCGCCTCCGGCGCGCACGCCATCGGCGAGGGCGTCCGGCTGATCCGCGACGGCTCGGCCGACCTGGTCGTGGCCGGGGCCGGGGACGCCAACGTCACCCCCGGCATGCTGCACGGCTTCAGCCGGTGCCGCGCCCTGTCGTCCCGCAACGACGATCCCGAGGCCGCCTGCCGCCCCTTCGAGGCCGACCGCGACGGGTTCGTGCTGGCCGAGGGGGCCGCGTTCCTCGTCCTGGAACGCCTCGACGACGCCGTGCGCCGCGGGGCGCGCGTCCACGCCGAGGTGTCCGGCTACGGCCGTACCAGCGACGCCCACGACCTGACGGCCCCAGCGCCCGGCGGCGAGGGCGCCCGGCGGTGCATGGACGCCGCGCTCGCCGACGCGGGCCTGGCGCCCGAGGACATCGTGCACGTCAACGCCCACGGCACCGGGACGGAGCTGAACGACCTGGCCGAGGCGCAGGCGATCGGCCGCGTCTTCGGGCCCGCCGCCGTGCCGGTGAGCTCGACCAAGGGGGTGACCGGGCACGCACTCGGCGCGTCCGGGGCGATCGAGGCCGTGGCGTGCGTGCTGGCGATGGCCGAGTGCACCGCCCCGCCCACCGCCAACCTGGACCGGCTCGACCCGCGCTGCGACATCGACGCGGCGCCGGTGCCGCGCCCGATCGCGAGGGGGCCGGTGATGTCGAACTCGTTCGGCTTCGGCGGCCACAACGCCACGCTGGTCTTCTCACCGGCGCGCTGACCGCTCGCGCCGGACGGTCAGCCCCGCCGGGAGACGAACACGCAGAACGGGTGCCCGGCCGGGTCGGCGTAGACCCGCAGGGGCTCCTCGTCGTCGTCGATCCGGTCCAGCAGCAGCCGGCCGCCCAGGCGGAGGACGCGTTCGTGCTGCTCCAGCAGGCTCTCGACCGACGACACGGTCAGGTCGAGGTGGAGCTGCTGGGGCACCCCGGGCTCCGGCCAGGTCGCCTCGTGGAGCGTCTCGACCTGCTGGAAGGCGAGCTGCGGCGCGCCGTCCCTGGTTCTCAGCACGAGCCAGTCGCGGCCGCGCTCGTCGTCGGCGCCCGCCCGCGGCGGCTCGTCGCCGGGCCGGTAGACCAGGTCCAGCAGGGACCGGTAGAACTCCGCCAGCGCCCTGGCGTCGGTGCAGTCGAGCACCACCTGACACAGCCTGATCCCGCCGTCCGTACCGGCCACGCGCGCCTCCCGTGATCGTCCTTCGTCCGTCATGCTCTCTGCACGGCGGGGCGGCACGTCAAACGCGGCGGCCTCACCAGGTGACCGGCAGGGACGCCAGGCCGTAGATCGTGGCGCGCGGGCGCAGCGGCACCTCCTCGGCGGGCACGGCCAGCCGCAGCCCGGGGAAGCGGCGCAGCAGCGCCGGGAAGGCCAGCCGCATCTCCAGGCGGGCGAGCTGCTGGCCCAGGCACTGGTGGATGCCGTGGCCGAAGCCGAGCTGCGGCCCGGCCTCGCGGGTGACGTCGAAGCGGTGGGGGTCGGGGAAGCGGGCCGGGTCGCGGTTCACGGCCGGCAGGGAGAGCGTCACGGTCTCCCCGGCCCTGATCGTCCGCCCGGCGAGCGGCACGTCGGCCCGCGCGACCCGGATGGGGCCGATGTGCACGATGCTGAGGTAGCGCATCAGCTCCTCGACGGCGCTCGCCGCGACCCCGGGGTCGGTGCGCACCAGCTCCGCCTGCTCCGGGCGGCTCAGCAGCAGGAACGCGCCGAGGGCCAGCATGTTCGCGGTCGTCTCGTGACCGGCGGCCAGCAGCAGGGTGGCCACCCCGGTCAGCTCCTCGTGGTTCAGCTCACCGCCGGAGACCAGCTCGCCGAGCAGGTCCTGGGTGGGCTCGGCCCGCTTGCGGGTGACCAGCTCGGACAGGTAGCCCATCAGCTCGGCGCCCGCGGCGCCGCGCTCCTCGGCGGAGTTGTCCAGGTTCACCGCGCGCGTGGTGGTGTCCTGGAAGCGCGCGCGCTCGTCGTACGGCACGCCGAGCAGCTCGCAGATCACCAGCGACGGGATCGGCAGCGCGAACGCGCCGACCAGGTCGGCAGGCGCTCCGGCACGGGCCATCTCGTCGAGCCGGCCGTCGACGATCTCCTGGATCCTGGGCTCCAGGAGCCGCATCCTGCGCATGCTGAAGCGGCCCGTGAGCAGCCGCCGGTAGCGGGAGTGCTCGGGGTCGTCCATGGCGATGAAGAAGCCCGGCGGTACCACCAGGTCGGCCAGGCCCTCGGGCGGCGCCAGCTCCTTGATCGGCGGCGCGGCGCCCTGGGAGGTGTTGCTGAAGAGCGGGTCGTCGAGCACCGCGCGGGCCTCGGCGTGGCCGGTGACCAGCCAGCCGGGACGGCCGTCGGCGTAGACCATGCGGTGCAACGGACCGTGCAGCCGGGCGAGCTCGGCGGGTGGCTCGAACGGGTCCTCGCGGTCGAGCGGCAGGCTCTGAAGGATGTCCATGCCAGTCAGAAAACCGCAGAGACTGCGAATTTGCAACCTGTGCATAAAAGCAGGGCATGCAGTAGGGTGGCGCCGTGGAAGGTCATCGCGAACGCAAGAAGGCCCGCACCCGCCGTGCGCTGCTGGAGGCCGCTGTCCGGCTGTTCGCCGAGCGGGGGTACGAGCAGACCACCGTCGCCGACATCGCCGCGGCGGCCGACGTCGCGCCCCGCACCTTCTTCGCGTACTTCGCGAGCAAGGAGGACGTGCTCTTCCTCCAGGCCGGTGATCGCGAGCGGGTCATGCTGGAGGCGATCGCCGGGCGGCGGCCGGGGGAGCCGCTGGGGGAGCTGCTGAGCCGGATGTTCGAGGCCATGGTGCGCAGCCTGGCCGAGGACGACGAGCTCGATTTCGCGCTGTCGCCGCTGCGGGCGCGGCTGATGGTCGCCGAGCCCGCGCTGCGCGCCCGCGGCCTGACGCTCATGATGGAGACCCAGCCCCGGCTGGCCAGGGCGCTGTGCGAGGTCTGTCCGGGGCTCGACCCGGTGTCGGCGGGGGCGGCGATCGGGAGCTTCATGGGCGCGCTGGCCGCGGCCGGGATGGTCGCCCAGGAGCAGGGCGGCTCCGAGGACGACGTCCTTGCCGCCGGGCGGCGCGGGATCGAGGTCGCGGTCAGCGGCCTGGGGATCCTCGACCGGCCTTAGTCCGCGCGGGACCGCCCGGCGTCCACATGCCGCTCGTCACGGCTCCAGGGCCTGACGGGCGCGCAGGGCGCGGAGTTTGGAGCGGTTGCCGCAGCGTTCCATCGCGCACCAGCGGCGGGCGCCGGGGCGGGAGGTGTCGACGAACACCAGCGGGCAGTTGTCGCTCGCGCACTCGCGGATACGTTCGGCGAGCGGCCCGGACAGCAGTTCGATCATCTCCCGCGCCAGGGTCGACAGCACCTGGGCGGCCCGCACCGGTGGCGCCCATCCGGCGGTGACGCCGTCGGCGGCGAGTTCGGGGACCAGGGGCGCGGCGGCCGCGGCCCGGTTGATGGCCGTGATCGCTCCGGCGGGCAGGGGGCGGCGCGCCGCCTGGGCGTGGGCGGCGTCCCAGATCGCCTGTCGCAGGGCCTTGGCGGCGGTCAGCTCGCCGGCGGTCACGGGGACCGTCATGACCGCCGTCAGTGGTGGCTGGGCGAGCCATTGGGCCAGGTCGGCCGGCTCGTGGAGGGTCTCGAAGATCGCGTACTGGCCCTCGCCGCCGGTGTGGGCGAAGTCGAGGCAGAGGGCGCCGGCGTCGAACCGGAACGATCCGCCCTTGGGGTCGTGCAGCACTCGTCCGGTTGCGTTCACTCGCATGACACCACTATAACTGGTGTCGTAACGAAACCCCTTTAACTGGTTTCAGAACGCAGGGAGAGCGAACATGGGCGTACGGCACATCAACCCCGAGGGGCTTCATCGCAGCCCGGCCTTCAGCCAGGCCGTCGTGGTCGAGCAGCCGGCCAGGACCATCTACATCGGCGGCCAGAACGGCGTCGGCCCCGACGGCAAGGTCGTCGGCCCCACGGTGGGGGACCAGGCCAGGCAGGTGTTCCGCAACCTGAGGACGATCCTGGAGAGCGAGGGGGCGAGCCTGGCCGACATCGTGCACTGGCGCATCGCCGTGCTGGACGGGCACACGTTCGACGAGGGAGTGGCCGCCTTCCAGGAGGTGTGGAACCGGGCCGACCCGCCGCCCGCCATCACGGTGCACGTCGTGGCCGGCCTGAACCCGGGATGCCTCGTCGAGGTCGACGCCGTCGCGGTCGTGTGACGCGGCCGGGCGGCCGACCTCCGGGCACGCCCTGGCGTTCTGGGCCTGCGCCGGCGTCGTGACCGCCGGGGCGGTCGCCGTGCTGCCCGGGGCCTCGAACGAACGTCGCCGACGGGGGATCGCGTCCGATAGTGGACATCGTCCCCGGGTGGGGCGTGACGGGTCGCGGGGCAGAGAAGAGGTGCCCCCGTCCTTTCGGAGGAAAGGGAACCTCATGATCACGCTGGTGAGACGGCTCGCCGTCATCTCGGCCTTCGCCCTTGCCGGGGCGTCCCTGCCCGCTTCGTCCGCGTACGCGATGGGCTCGTGGGTCTGCACCGGCGGCTCCCGCACCTACCTGGGCAGCGTCGTGGGCTATCACATCCTGGGCTCCGGCTGCACCGGGCAGGGTTCGGGAGCCGGGGCGATCACCATCCCGTCGGGCACCTACGGCTGCGCGGTCGTCAACCCGACACCCCAGCTGGGCATCGTCAGCGGGCTGAACTGCTGATCCCCGCCCGGCCACGTCAGCGGGACCGGTCGAGCAGCCACCGCTCGACCGCCGCGCTCATCCGGCCGCCCGCCTCCAGCGCCGCCGCCTTGGCGGCGGCCGGGTCGGTGTGCGCGGCCTGGCCGAGGATGACACCGAGCACCAGATGCCCCCGTACGCGGGAGGCCCACATCAGGTTGCCGCCCGCGGCCGTGCCCGAGCCGGTCTTGATGCCGATGACGCCGTGCCTGTTCAGCAGCGTGTTGGTGTTGTGCAGCCGCCTGGCGTCCCCCGGGACGGACGTGTCGGTCTGCGCCACCACCGCCCGCAGCACCGGGTCGCCCATCGCCGCCCTGGCCAGCCTGAGCTGGTCGGCGGCGGTGCTGACGGTGGTGTCCTCGTTGCCGCTGGCCCCCGTGTACGTGCTGTCCGTCATGCCGAGGCGTCGTGCGGCGGCGTTCATCCGGGCCACGAAACGCTCCTGGGAGCCGGCGTCCCAGCGGGCCAGGAGCCGGGCCACGTTGTTGCCCGAGGGCACCATCATCAGCTCCAGCAGCCGCCGCAGCCGGACCGTCCGGCCCTGTACGAGCGGCACGGTGGACTCCAGCCGCGACAAGGACTCCTCGGCCGCCGTGCGGTCCACGGTGATCAGCGGGCCGTCGTCGCCGGGCCGGAGCGGGTGGCGGCGCAGGATCACGTAGGCGGTCATCACCTTCGTCACGCTGGCGATCGGCACCGGCCGCGGGTCGCCGCTGACGCCCAGGCTGCCCACGTCGGCCACCTCGACCGCCGCCTGCCCCTCCGGCGGCCACGGCAGGGACGCGTCCCCGGTGACCGGGGGAGCGCCGGCACAGCCCGACAGAACGCCCGCCAGCAGCAGAAACATCAAGGAACGTCGCATACCCGCCAGGTTGCGCGACCGGCGTGTCCGTACGGCCGTGGCCGCGCATCCACCCGCGCTCAGCCGTGTATCAGCCCGGCATCAACCCGCCGGGAGGCGGAGGACGGCGACCGCGCCGCCGTCCGGGGCGTTGGCCAGGGTCAGCTCGGCGCCGATGACCCGGGCCTGGCCCAGCGCGATCGTCAGCCCCAGGCCGTGCCCGCGGCCCCGCTCGGCGGCGCCCGTACGGAAGCGGCGCGGCCCGTCGGCCAGCAGCTCCGGCGGGAACCCCGGCCCCCGGTCGCGCACCTCGATCATGTGGTCGCCGACCGCGATCTCCACCGGCGCCACGCCGTGCCGATGGGCGTTGAGCACGAGGTTGGCCAGGATCCGGTCCAGACGCCGCGGATCGGTCTCGGCCACCGGGTCCCCGTCGGCCAGCACCCGCGCCTCGACCCCCACCCGGGACGCCGACTCCGCGGCCAGCCCGGCCAGCGGCACGCGCACCCGCTCGGCGACCTCGGCCCCGGCGTCCAGCCGGGACACCTCCAGCAGGTCCTCCACCAGCGTCCGCAGCACCCGCACCCGGTCGCGCACCAGGTCGGTGACCTCGCCCTCGTCCAGCAGCTCGACCACGGCGACCAGGCCCATCAGCGGGGTGCGCAGGTCGTGCGCGACGTCGGCGGTGAACCGCTGCTCGGCCAGCAGCCGGTGCTGCAGGCTCGCCGCCATCGAGTCCACGGCGGCGGCGATGCGGGCGATCTCGTCCCGGCCGCGGGCGTTCGTCCGGGCCGCCAGGTCGCCCCCGGCGATGCTGCGGGCGGTGCGCGCGACCCGCCGCAGCCGCCGGTTGGGCAGCTCGGCCGCCAGCACCGACAGCGGCACCACCCCGGCCAGGGCGAGCAGCCCGGCCTTGGCCATGTTCCGGTCGAGCGCCTGCAGGCCGAGCAGCTCGGAGCCCATCGCGATCTGCACGCTCACCGCCTCGCCGCCGTCGCCGCCGTACGGCTGGACCGCCCACATCCACGGCTCGTCCCGGTGGTCGAGCCCGTACCAGACCACCCGTCGGCCGGGCCGCAGCCGGTCGGCCAGGGCGGCGGGGAGCGCGTCGACGGGCACCACGTCCTCGGCGGTCCCGGAGGCCAGCGACTCCTCCAGGGCCGCCTCGGCCTGCGCCTGGCCGATGTCGAGCGCCCGCTGCCAGGTCGCCCGGTGCACCAGCAGCCCCACCACGGCGGCCACGACGGTCGCGGCGAGCGTGACGAGAGCGGCGATCTTCCAGCGCAGCGAGGCCGGGTTCACGTGACGGCCAGCTTGTAGCCGAACCCGCGCACGGTCTCGACGCGCTCGGCGCCGATCTTCCTGCGCAGCCGCTGCACGCACAGGTCGACCACGCGGCTGTCCCCGTCCCATCCGTAGTCCCACACGTTGCGCAGCAGCGTCGCCCGTTCCAGGACGATGCCGGGATGGGCGGCGAACTCCAGCAGCAGCCGCAGCTCGGTCGGCGACAGTTCGACGCGCCGGCCGCCCCGCCGCACCTCCAGCGCGCCGGTGTCCACGCTCAGGTCACCGAACTCCAGCACGGCCGGCCCCGCCTCGGGCCCGGCAGCCGGCGTACGGGCGAAGGTGGCCCGGCGCAGCAGCGACCGGATCCTGGCCACCAGCACCGGCAGGTCCACCGGCTTGACCACGTAGTCGTCGGCGCCGCCCTCCAGCCCCGCCACGATGTCCAGCCCGTCGCCGCGGGCCGACATCATCAGGATCGGCACCTGGCTGGTCTCCCTGATGCTGCGGCACACGCTGATGCCGTCGAGGCCGGGCAGCATCACGTCCAGCAGCAGCAGGTCGTGATCGCCCGTACGGGCGGCCTCCAGACCGTCGAGCCCGTCGGCGGCGGTGGTCACCCGATAGCCGTAACGTTCCAGGGCCATGCCCAGCGACGTGCGGATCACGGTGTCGTCCTCGACGAGCAGCAGGGATGTCATGAAATCGCACCATACCTAGCGAAGTGCATTGACCGGTTCCATCCGGGCGGCCCGCAGGGCCGGATACAGGCCCGCCAGCAGCCCGACCACGGCCCCGGCCACCGGGGCCAGGACGGCCAGTCCGACGTCGAGGACGGGCGTCCACTGCTTGACGGCGCAGACCCCGACGATCACCAGGATCCCCGCGGACGCGCCCAGCACGCCGCCGATCAACCCCGTCAGCGTGGACTCCAGCAGGAACTGCGCCGCGATGTGGCGGCGGGCGGCGCCCAGCGCCCGGCGCAGCCCGATCTCGGCGACGCGTTCCATGACGGTCACCAGCGTGACGTTGGCGATGCCGACCGCGCCGACGACCAGGGAGACCAGCCCGAGGATCAGGAACAGGGCGTTGACGTCACCCTCCACCGCGTCGCGGGCCCTGGTGGGGCTGGGCGGCGAGATGACCTGGAGCAGGGCCTCGTTGCCGGGGCTGAGCGCGGACGGCGCCTGCCGGGCGATCAGCTCGGCGGCCCCGAGCGCGGTGTCGACCAGGACGCGGGTCACGGTGCCCAGGCCATAGGGCCGGCCGACCGTCGGCGGCAGGATGACCGCGCTCGCCAGGCTCTTCTCCCGCCGGAGATCCCCGAGCACCCCGATCACGGTGTACGCCCGGGTGCCGATGAACACGGCCGGAGCCCGGTCCAGCCCGGTGATGCCGAGCAGCCGGGCCGCCTGCTGGCCCAGCACGACGACCGGGTCGCCCCGGGCGACGTGCCCGGCGTCGAAGTAGCGGCCCTCGATCATCCTGCCCTTGACCGCCGCGGGCAGGCCGGGGCTGCTGGAGACCACGGTCAGCGTCTGGTCGGTGACGCGGGCCGGGTCCACGACGTCGTTGGAGCGGACGACGAGGTTGGCGCTGCGGTCGGACTCGGCGAGCGCCGCGGCCGAGACCACCCCGCGCAGCCGGGTCACCCGGCTCACGTCGGCCCATCCGACCAGCGGGAACGGGTGGGCCGGGACCTCGACCGTGACGGAGGTGGCGGTCAGCTCGTCGAAACGGCCGACGATCTGGTTGCCGGCCGTCGCGGCGACGCCCAGGGTCACCACGAGCGTGGTGATGCCGAGCACGGTGCCCAGCGTGGTCAGGGCCGAGCGCACCGGGCGGGCCAGCAGGCCCGCCACGGCCTCGGTCAGCAGGTCGCGCGGGTGCACGTCTACTCCTCCGTGAGGACGCCGTCGGTGATGCGGACCCGGCGTCCGGCCCGGTCGCTCACCTCGGTCTCGTGGGTGATGACGACGATGGTCATCCCTTGGGCGCGCAGCTCGTCGAACAGGTCGAGCACGGCGCCGGTGTTCCTGCTGTCGAGGTTTCCGGTGGGCTCGTCGCACAGCAGCAGCGACGGCTCGCCCAGCAGGGCGCGGGCGATGGCGGCGCGCTGCCGCTCGCCGCCGGACAGCCGGCCGGGCAGGAAGTCCACCCGGTGCGACAGGCGCACCCGATCGAGGGCCCGCATGGCGCGGTCCCGCCGTCCCGCGCGCGGGGCCGTGCCGTAGACCTCGGCCAGCATGACGTTCTCCAGGACGCTCCGGTGCGGCAGCAGGTGGAAGGACTGGAAGACGAAGCCGATCCGGCCGCCGCGGACGGCGGTGCGCGCCCCTTCCCTCAGCGTGGTGGTCTCGATGCCGTCGAGCCGGTAGCTGCCGCGGGTCGGCCGGTCGAGCAGGCCCAGGGTGTTGAGCAAGGTGGACTTCCCCGACCCCGACGGGCCGACGACCGCCACGTAGTCCGCCCGCTCGACCCGCAGGTCGACCGACGACAGCGCGCGGACGGGCGGGTCGCCGGGGAACTCCTTGGTCAGCTCGCGAAGGTGGATGACCGGCTCAGCCACTGTTGACCACCACCCGCTCGCCCGGTTCGAGCTCGCCGGTCACCTCCACGGCGCCGTCGGCGGACAGGCCGGTGCGCACCTGCACCTCCTCGGTCCGGCCGGGCGCGGTCTCCACCCGGACCCTGGCCCTGCCGTCCGCCGCCGTGACGACCGCCGCGACCGGGACCACGAGCACCTCCCCTCCGGTGGCGCCGATGGTCACGCGGACCGTGACGGGCGCGCCGGCGAGCTCGCGCAGCCCCTTCACGGAGGCGGGCGTGACCGTCACCGGGACGGCGCCCTTCGCGTCGCGCCCCGCGACGGCGGTCACCGTGCCGGGGACGGTCGTGCCGGAGTCGGTCTCGATGCTCGCCGCCAGCCCCGCCTTGACCCGTTCGGCCTCGGCCGCGTCCACCGAGCCGGACACCACGAAGCCGGAGCCGGTGACCGTGGCGACCGCCTTGTCCACCGGCTCGCCCGCCTTGACGGCCGGCTTGTGCAGCCGGACGGGCAGCCGGGGCAGGAAGACGATCTCGCCGGGCGGCACGGTGGTGCCGTAGGTGCGGGAGAACTCGGCCAGCAACGCCCGCGCCGCGGCCAGGTCGCTGCGCGCGTTGGCCACCTTCAGCCTGGCGGGGGAGAGCTGCCTGGCCTGCCTGAGCGCCTGCTCGGCGACGGCCACGGCCTCCCGCGCCACCCGGACGGCCTTCTCCAGCTCGGCCAGCCGTTTCGCCCGCGCGGCCCCGGCCTCCTCCCGCGCGCGTTCCAGCGCCGAGCGGGCGGCGGCCAGGTCCGCGCGGGCGTTGGCGACCCGGAGTTCGAGCAGGCGGGTGTCGGCGGCCGGCGTCGCCGCGGGGGCGGCGCCGGGTGCCGTGGACGGCGCGACGGTCGGCGCGACGGTCGGCGTCGCCCTGGCCTGGGCGAGCTCCTGCTCGGCCGCCAGCAGCCGCTCCTCGGCCGCCCGCACGGCGCTCTCGGCGGCCTCGGCCCCGGCCGCGTCCTCGGCGGTGCGGTCCTGGGCCCGCGCGCTCTTCAGCGCCTGTTCGGCCGCCTTCAGGTCGCGGCGGGCGCCGGTCACCCTGAGCTTCAACGGAAGCACGTCCATGCCCTGGTCGAGCGCCCTGCTCTCGGTCGCCAGCACTTCCCGCGCGGCCCGTACGGACCGCGCCAGCTCGTCGCGCCGCTGCCGCAGCTCCAGGGTGGGCTGCTGGGCCTCGTAGCCGCGCCGGGCGTAGAAGCGCGACACCGCGGCGACGGTCGCCCCGTCGAACACGCCGGTCACCGGCACGCGGTGCCCGAGCCGGCGCAGCGCCTTCTGCACCTGCCGGACGTCGTCCCCCTCGGCGCCGGGGACGATGCCGCGGTGCATCGGCACCCTGCCCGCGAAGACGAACACCGGGCGCCCGTTCACCTCCATCAGCACCGCGCCCTCCACGAGCTTCCCCCGCCGTGGAGCACGGGTGGCCCGCTGGACGGTCTCGCCGCCGCCCACCACCCCGGCCAGCGACACCGGACGCGGGGAGCCGTACTCCAGCGTGCCGCTGACGACGACGGTGGCGACCAGCCTGCGCCGCTCCACCTCGACGGTGACCAGCGACGGCACGGGTGGCCTGCGTGCCGCCGCCTCGTCGGCCGGGGAGCGCAGCCGGGTGCCCACCCCCCAGCCGGTCCCGGCGACCGCCAGGACCACGGCCAGCACGAGCAGCAACTTGCCGCGAGGGGTGCGCATCACTGCTCTTGGAACCCGTACTTCACCCGGGCCTCGTTGGTGAGCCGCCGTTGCAGCGGGACGAAGGCCGCGTAGAAGTCCTTGCCGCACTCCAGGTCGACCAGCGCCGACCTGATCTCCTTGGCCAGGTACGGCCGGGCCGCGGCGGCCGTGACCTCGCCCGCCTTGCCGAGCCGGTCGGCCTGCTCGCCCCACACCGTCTGCCCCCGCGCGCCCAGCGCCAGCGGCCGGGCGGAGGTCACCCGCTCGCCCTTGGACTTCAGGCACTCCGCGAACGGCCCGGCCAGCTCCACCAGCTTCGGATCGCCGTCGAGCGCCTTGTCGATGTTCTCGATCTCGGTGCTCATCTGGTCCTGGTAGTCGGTGAGCGAGGTGACCTTCAGGCCGTTGACCTGGCGCAGGGCGCTGACCCGGCACTCGTTCATGGTCTTGAGCCAGGCGTCCCGCCGGGGGCCGGAGAGCCCGTCGAGCGTGGCCTGGTTGGGGTCCGGGGCCCGGGTCTCGGTAGGCTTGGGGTAGACGAACGCGGCGAAGACGCCGAAGCCGTTCCTGCTCCGCTCGGCCTTCATCGCCGCGTAGTCGGCCGGGTCGGCGTCGGGCGGCCCCGGCCGGCTGACCGAAGGCGTGTAGGCGAAGCCCTTCTGCTTCATGCAGGTGGCGATGACGGTCTCTCGCTCCCGGAGCTTGTCCGCCCCGGCGTCGCCCCCGCCGGACGCCGGGGCGGCCTGTCCCGCCGGAGCCCCTCCGCAGCCGGTCAGCACCGCCAGGCCGAGCAGACCGCACACCAGCACACGCATCAAGGGCTCCTTCACCGTGGGGACGCGCCGCCCTCCGCGACGCCTCGGCCACTCTTGAGCCCTTTTCCGTCCGCCCGGCCTTGGCCGGGTATCACCGGGCGCTCGGCCGTGTATCGGCCGTGTATCAGCGCCCGTAGCCAGCCATCAACCCCCACGAGAAAGGGAGGAGAGCCGTGCCGAATCACGTTCTCACCGGCACCCCGGGCGCCGGGAAGACGGCCGTCCTGCGGCTGCTGGAGGTCCACGGGCACACCGTCGTCGAGGAGGCGGCGACGGACGTCATCGCCCTCGGCGAGGCGCTCGGCCGCGCGGAGCCCTGGCGCGAGCCCGCCTTCGTGGAGGAGGTGGTCAGGCTCCAGCGGCGGCGCCAGGAGGCCGCGCCCGCGGGCGGCGCGGCCACCGTCTTCTTCGACCGTTCGCCGGTCTGCACGCTGGCGCTGAGCCGCTTCCTCGGGTTTCCCACCTCACGCCCGCTCGCCCGCGAGGTCGAGCGGGTGGTGGGCCGGGGGACGTACGACGGGAAGGTGTTCTTCGTCCGCAACCAGGGATTCGTCCGCGCCACCTCCGCCAGGCGGATCGGCTACGAGGACTCGCTCGACTTCGAGCGCCTGCACGAGCGGACCTACCGCGACCTCGGATTCGAACTCGTCGAGGTGCCCGCCGCGCCGCTGGCCGACCGCGTCGCGCTGATCGAGCGGGCCGTCAGCCCACCCGGCCGCTCTTGACCAGCGCCCAGCACAGCGAGGCGAACGCGCCCGTGGTGGTGATCGTCCGGACGAGGTTGTAGCCGGCCCACTTGGCCTCGTCGAACGCGCGGCGCACCGCGGCCAGGTCGGCGATCCGGTCCGGGTCGCCGGCCGCCTTGATGGCGTCGTTGAGCGGCACGTTCACGGCCACCGTGAGCACGAAGGCGACCAGGTAGAGCACCAGCGCGACGATGATCCAGGGCAGCACCGCGCGCACGTTCTGGCCGAGGTGCAGCGCCGCCGCCAGGCCCGTGAAGGCCAGCGCGCCGATGAAGCTGAGCATGAACCAGGGATTGAGGATCGCCCGGTCGACGGCCTGGAAGGCCCCGACGAACGTGCGGTCGTCGGTCGCGCCGAGTCCCCGCATGATGGTGTGCGAGTACAGCCCGAAGACGCCCGCCGCGAGCCCGGTCGCCATGGTCGCCATGATGAGCACGACGGTGCGCAGAACCGACATCAGTGTGTTTCCCTCCTAGTTCGGCGCCCGACGTCCCGGACGCGCGAGGACAAGTCAACGCGACAGCGGGGGAGCGCGGCCATGGCCGAGACTCTCCCGCCCATACGCCGGGCTCCAGGGGCCGCCCGGCGCCGGGGGTCAGGGCGCGGGCGGGTTCCGGCGGGCGGTGACCAGCGCGAAGGACAGGTACTCCCCCTGGTCTGCCTCGAGCATGGCGATCGTCGCAGTCTCCTGCCGGGCGCGGGCCCACAGCAGCCAGTCGTGCCATCCGCCGTCCTGCAGGCGCGCGGACGTCACCGTGACCAGCTCGGTGATCTCCCACTGGAAGCGCCACCAGTCGGCGGTGTGCCAGGCGATGGCCTCCCAGCCGACCAGCGCCTTGACGTGGGCGGGGATGTGCCCGAGGTCGCGGACCTCGCGGGTCATGCCGGGCGTGGCGACGCCGAGCTGCCCGCCGGGCCGCAGGAAGCGGACCAGGTAGGGCAGGTAGGAGTCGGCCGTGCCGAAGTACTCGAAGGCGTCCACGCTGACGATCGCGTCGAAGGACTCCCGCTCGAACGGCAGCGCGTGCGCCTCGGCCCGTACGGCCCGGACCCGGTCCGCGACGCCCGCCTCGGCGAAGACGGCCGCGGCCTTCTCGGGCGCGACCCACAGGTCGGCGGCCACCACCTCCACCCCGAACTCACGGGCCAGGAAGACCGAGGTCGCGCCCAGGCCCGAGCCCAGGTCGAGCACCCGCATGCCGGGCCGCAGGTCGAGGTCGCGGGCCAGGTCCTCCAGCAGCCACAGCGGATGGGGGCCCATGTCCAGCCCGAGCACCCATTCCGGGTCGTATCTGGAGGAACGCGGATAGACGTCGGGGCGCACGAGGTCCTGGATCGCTGACACAGCGGGCCATCCCACCACGAAGCCCCCGCCCGTTCAACCGGTTATGTGCCGCCGGGGGCCGGGCCAGGGCCCGCGAGGCCGCGGCGCTGCCGTCGAGGTCCCCCCGCACGAAGCCGGCCCTGCCGCTGTGCGCGGAGAGATTGGACCCACAAGTCCAATCCGGGTCACCTGGTGAGGTGCGCCAGCAGGGCGCCGGCGGCCGGGTTGGCGGGGATGGGCGCGCGGCCGGCCAGCACGACCGTCCTGGCCGGATCGGGCTGGCGGATGCGCACGGTCGGCAGCCCCTCCCACTCGGCCACCCGCCGGGGGACGATCGCCACCCCGATCCCGGCGCGCACCAGGTCGACCAGCAGCCGGATCTGGGTGACCTCGCAGGTGATCTGCCGGTGCAGCCCGCACCCGGCGGCCAGCCGGCGCACCGCGGTCTCCAGCCCGGTGCCGGCCTTGAAGTCCACGAACGGCTCCTCCGTCAGCTCCGACAGCAGGGCCCGCTCCGCCCCGGCCAGCCGGTGGTCGGGCGAGGTCATCAGCACCAGCTCCTCCTCCCAGGAGTCGAACACGGCCAGCCCCGCCGGCAGCTCGGCGCCGTCGAGCGCCAGGTAGGCCAGGTCGAGCTCGCGGGCCAGCAGCGCGTCGAGCAGCCCCGCCACCGGGGCGTCGCGGACCGAGATCTGGATGCCGGGCCGCAGGCGGTGGAAGGCGGCCAGCTCAGCCGGCAGGTCGACGCTGGTGAGCGTCTGGATGGTGCCGATCGCCACCCGGCCGGTGGCCAGCCCGGACACCGCGGACACGGCGTCGGCGGCCGCCGCGGCGTCGGCCAGCAGCGCCCGCGCGGCCGGGAGGAAGGCGTGCCCGGCCGGGGTGAGGACCGGCCGCCGCCCGGTGCGCTCGAACAGGTCGGCGCCGAGCTCGCGTTCGAGCTTGCGGATGGACGTGCTGAGCGCCGACTGCACGATCAGCTCGGCCCGGGCGGCGGCGGTGAAGCTGCCGTGGGTGGTGACGGCGACGAAGTGGCGGAGCTGACGCAGTTCCATCCATCTACGATAGCGATGACTGTCAGTGAGACGATGTGTTGGATCGATCAGTACACGCCAGGACATCCTGGTCGGCATGGAACAACACGTCCCCGCCCTGTGGTCGGCCGCCTACTGCTCCCGCCGTCCCGCCCCGGTCCGGCTCGCCGGGCGGGGGCTGCTGAAGGTCCTCGACTTCGTCCGGGCGCTCGCGCTGGCCGACCACCACACGTTCGTCTCGCACTGAGCGGGTCTCAGCCCGCGTTCTCGCGGTGCCGCAGGAGCAGCAGCGCGATGTCGTCGGTGTGCGGGGCGTGGTCGAGCAGCGTCCCGGCGACCTGCTGGAGCTGCTCGCGCGGGGCGCTGGTCAGGTACGCCGCCAGCGTTCCGATGGCCTCGTCCAGGTCCACGCCCGGCGCCTCGACCAGCCCGTCGGTGTAGAGGGCCAGGACGGCGCCCGGCGGGAACGGCACCTCCACCGTGGCGTACTCGGCGTCGGCGTCGATGCCGAGCAGCAGGCCCGCCGGGATGTCGATGATCTCGGCCGGCATGTTGGGCGGGCGCAGCAGCGGCAGGGGATGGCCGGCGTTGGCCGCCCGCAGCGTGCGCAGGCGCAGGTCGAAGTAGATGAGCAGGCAGCTCGTGAACAGGTCGGTGTCCAGGTCCATGAGCAGCCGGTTGGTGTGCTGGAGCACGTCCCCGGGGCTGGCCCCGACGGCGGCGTGGGCGTGGATGGCGGTGCGCACCTGGCCCATGAGCGCCGCGGCCGTCATGTTGTGCCCCTGCACGTCCCCGATGACGGCGGCGGCGGTGGTCTCGTTGAGCCGGATCAGGTCGTAGAAGTCGCCGCCGATGCCGACGCCGCGGGTCGCGGGCACGTACCGGGCGGCCACCTCCAGGCCCGGCATGTCGGGCAGGCTGCCGGGCAGCAGCGAGGTCTGCAGGCTGTGGGCCAGCCGGTCCTTGGTGTCGTAGAGCAGCGCGCGGTCCAGGGCCTGGCCCATCAGCCCGGCCAGCGTGGTCAGCGTCGCGCACTGCTCGGCGGTGAACGGCCGCGGATGGTCGAAGGCCAGCAGGCAGACACCGAAGGTGTCGTCGGAGACGGTCAGCGGCAGGAAGGCCCAGGCGGCCATCCCGTCGTCCTGCGCGGTCTCGGGGAAGGCCCGGCGCAGCTCGGCCCGGTCGGCGAAGAAGGCGGGCTCACCCGTGCGGACGACCTGCTCGGCGGGGCTGGGCGTGGCCAGCGTCTGGCCGTCGAACCGCTCCAGCACCTCGGGGACGTAGCCGTGGGAGCCGACGATCCGCAGCCGGCCGCTCTCGGCCCTCATGATCGCCATGGCCTGGGCCTTGAACACCGGCATGACGTGGTCGGCGATGAGATCGACGACCTCCCGGACGTTCAGCGCCCGGGTCATCGCCGAGGCCATGTGCAGGAAGTTGTAGAAGACGTCGGCCCGCGGCAGCCCGGAGTCGTCCGGCGTGAAGGCGCGCGCGGGCCGCTGCGCGGACAGGCCGGCCGCCGAGGGGGTGATGCGCAGGCTCAGGCCCGTGGGGTCCGGGTGCAGGACGAACTCCAGCTCGTGGCCGTCCGGCCGGCGGGCCGAGCAGGAGGCGACCTGCTGGCCGACCACCGCCGCCCGGCAGCGGTCCTGGAACGCCGGGTCCTTCAGCCACGTCGCCGTCTCCCACAGCGGCGTGCCCAGCAACTCCGAGACGGTGGTGCCGAGCAGACCGGCGGCGGCCGGGCTGGCGAAGGTGACGACGCCGTCCAGGTCGAGCGCGACGGAGCCGTCCCGCAGCCGGTCCAGGAAGCCGGCCGCGGCCACGGCCTCGTACGGGTCGGGCATCGGCGGCGGCACCGGGGTCAGTACCCGCGGCTCGCCGCCGGGCCGCAGCGGACATCCGCTGTCGGCGGCCTGCTCCAGGACGGCCGCCAGGCGCTCGCTCGTGGCGGCGATGACGTCCTGCTCCGGCCCGCTCAGCTCGGCCGGCCGCCCGTCCGGCCAGAGCAGGATCCACGAGCCCCACATGCGGGAGTCGCTGTGCAGCGGCGCGGCGGCCGAGGCGAAGGCGTACGGGAAGGCCAGGGCCGTGCCCGGGAAGCGGCGGGCCAGCTCGTGCGCGGTCGGCACCCACACCAGCTGCCCCTGGCGGACGGCGGCGGCCACGGGCGCCCCACCGTCCAGCCTGACGGTGGTCCACGGCTTGACGAGCTGCGTGGGCAGCCCGATCTCCGCCTCCATCACCAGGACCTGCGGGGAGCCCGTCAGCAGGTACACCGCGCCGATGTGCGCGCCGGTGTCACGGGCGGCTTGGGCGAGCTGCTCGTCCAGCGCCGAGGTGTACGGCAGGGTCCCCTCGTCGGCGTGGCCGCCCACGGACTACCTCGTTCCGTCCTGCGCTGACGTCGGCGCCGCGTCCCGTTGATCGCCCATAGGACAACTGTAGATATCCGTATTGGGGGTGAAGCTCACCGTTGCCGGATTCTGGTGAAGAGGTGGGACGAATATGAGCTTTCCGGTGGCGGTCCGTCTGGTGGGGCCAATTGGCCGGAACGTGACAAACCGGCGGGGTTCTCGGCCAGTTGATCGCTGTCTACACTCCGGTTCGGACGCCAACCCACCCCGCCGACGGGGAGGGGGCGCGGTCCAGCTCGTCACCCACCGGGGAGGGTCATCGATCTCTCCGGCATGCGCGCGTGGGGGTGACATGACGTCCTCGGCCGGGTCCGGCGGTTCGTGCAGCTCCTCGGCCAGGAGGTCTTTGTGTTGTCCCGTTCGTTCTCATCCCGTTTACGCCGGTTGACATCGTTAGCCGTCGGGCTCGGTGTCGTGCTGACCATGAGCCCGGCCGCGGCGCGGGCCACGCCGGCCCCGCCCGACAAATGGCGGTCGGTGCCGCTCACCGGCGCCGAGGTGGTCGAGGGCGCCAAGTCCCCCACCGGCAAGCTCGCCAAGAGCGACGCCGCGCTGCTGAAGGCCACCTCGCCCGCGCCGGTCAACGTCATGGTCAAGCTGGACTACGACTCACTGGCCGCCTACCAGGGCGGGCTGGCCGGGCTGCCGGCCACCAGCCCCGCCGTCACCGGCAAGGCCCTCGACACCAGAAGCGCCGAGGCCAGGAAGTACGGCACCCACATCCAGGACGTCGAGAACGCCTTCCTGGGCGAGCTGGCCAAGAAGGTCCCCGGAGCCGTCGTCGGCCAGCGCGTCAGGACGGTCTACGGCGGCATCGCCCTGCGCGTCCCGGGCAACAAGGTGGCCGACGTGCTGCGGCTGCCCGGCGCGGTCGCCGTCCAGGAGGACAAGCCCCAGCAGCTGCTGACCGACTCCAGCCCCGAGTTCATCGGCGCCGACACCATCTACGGCAAGCTCGGCGGCAGCTCCTCCGCGGGCAAGGGCGTGATCGTCGGCGTGCTCGACACCGGCGCCTGGCCCGAGCACCCGTCCTTCGCCGCCGCCCCCGGCCTGCCCGCCCCCGGGCCCACCAAGGACGGCACGCCGCGCGTGTGCAACTTCGGCGACAACCCACTGACCCCCGCCGGCGACCCGTTCACCTGCAACAACAAGCTGATCGGCGGGCAGCCGTTCATGGAGACCTACAACGCCGTCTACGGCGGCGAGGTCTACGGCGACAGCGCCCGCGACTCCAACGGGCACGGCACCCACACCGCCAGCACCTCCGCGGGCGGCCCGGTCGCCGACGCGAACCCGCTGGGCATCAGCCGCGGCCCGATCCACGGCATCGCCCCGGCCGCCGAGGTGTCGGTCTACAAGGTGTGCGGCGCTCAGGGCTGCTTCCCCTCCGACTCGGCGCAGGCCGTGGCGCGGGCCGTCCTGGACGGCGTACGCGTGATCAACTTCTCGGTCTCCGGCGGCAGCGACCCCTACAGCGACCCGGTCGAGCTGGCCTTCCTCGACGCCTACGCGGCCGGCGTGCTGGTCTCGGCCTCGGCCGGCAACTCCGGGCCCGGCGCCGGCACCACCGACCACCGCGGCCCCTGGGTGACCACGGTGGCCGCCTCCTCGCAGTCCAGGACGTTCCAGTCCACGGTCACGCTGTCCGGCGGCGGCGCCACGGCGACGATCAAGGGCGCGTCCATCACCGCGGGCCTGGCCTCGCCGCTGCCCGTCGTCCTGGCCTCGGCGCCGCCGTACTCGCGCCCGGCGTGCGACGTCCCGGCCCCTCCCGGGATGTTCACCGGGAAGATCGTCGCCTGTGAGCGCACCCCCAACCGCGTGCTGAAGAGCTTCAACGTCAGGCAGGGCGGCGCGGCCGGGATGATCCTCTACAACACCTTCCCGTTCGACGTCTTCACCGACGCCCACTGGCTGCCGTCCGTGCAGGTGGACAAGCCCGAGGCCGACACCCTGCTGGCCTTCCTCGCCGCCCACCCCGGCGCCACCGCCTCCTTCACGCAGGGCGCCAAGTCCACCTGGCAGGGCGACGCGATGGCGCACTTCTCCTCGCGCGGCCCCGGCGGCGACTTCCTCAAGCCGGACGTCACCGCGCCCGGCCAGCACATCATGGCGGGCATGACGCCGACCCCCGAGTCGCCGCTGGAGGGCCCGCCCGGCAACCTCTACCAGGTCATCTCCGGCACCTCGATGTCCGCCCCGCACGTGACCGGCTCGGCGGCGCTGGTGTTCGCCCTGCACCCCACCTGGACGCCCGGCCAGGTCAAGTCGGCCCTGGAGACCACGGCCAGGACGGCGGTCACCAAGCAGGACAGGACCACCCAGGCCGACCCGTTCGACATGGGCGGCGGGCGCATCGACCTGACCAAGGCCGGTGACCCCGGACTGACCCTGGACCAGGACGCCGCCGGCTTCGTCGCCGCGGCCACCGACCCGCTCAACCGGATCGACCTCAACCTGCCCTCGGTGAACGCGCCCACCATGCCCGGCGTCATCACCGCCAAGCGCACCGTCACCAACACCACCGGCTCGTCGCTCACCTTCACCGCCTCCGGCACCACCGTGAGCGGAGCCACCGTCGCCGTGCTGCCGCCGCTGTTCACCGTCGCGCCCGGCAAGAGCGCCAAGCTGAGCATCGTCGTCACCGCGCCGGAACTGCCCGACGGCCAGTACTTCGGCCAGGTCAACCTCAAGCAGGTCGGCGGCTCGCGCGCGCTGCACCTGCCGGTGGCGTTCTACCGCAAGCAGGGCGCGGTGCCGGTCGAGCAGACCTGCGCCCCGGACACCATCGCCAGGAACACCGGCGAGTCCACCTGCACGGTCACCGTACGCAACACCACGTACGAGGACGCCGAGGTGACCGCGCTCAGCACCCTGGACGCCCGCCTGCGCCTCAACAGCGTCACGGGCGCGACCAAGGTCGGCACCCAGGTCGCCACCACCAAGGCGACGCTGGCCGCCACCCAGCCCGCCCGGCCGGCGATCGCGCCCGGCGCCGGACCGGCCGGCTACATCCCGCTGGACGCCTTCGGCGTCACGCCCACCCCGATCGGCGACGAGCAGGCGCTCAACTTCACCGTGCCCGCCTTCCAGTTCGCCGGACGCAGCTACACCCGGCTCGGCGTGACCTCCGACGGCTACAGCGTCGCGGGCGGGGCCACCGGCGACGACGTCTCACCGACGCCGCAGACGCTGCCCGACCCGGCGCGGCCCAACGGCGTGCTCGCCCCGTACTGGACCGACCTGGACGGCACCGCCGCGCCGGGCGTCCTGGCCACGATCCTGACCGACGGGGTCAACGACTGGCTGGTGGTGGAGTGGCGGCTGAACCTCTACGGCACCACCGACCTGAAGGTCTTCCAGCAGTGGATCGGGCTCAACGGCGTGGAGGACGTCAGCTACGCCTACGACCCGGGCAACCTGCCCGGCTCGCCGCCCGCCGGTTACGGCCTGACGGTCGGCGCCGAGAACGCCGAGGGCACCGGCGGCGCCCAGATCTCCGGGCCGCCCACCCAGGATCTGGTCGTCACCAGCACGCCGGGGGCGCCCGGCGGCAGCCTGACGTACTCGATGAAGGTCAAGGGGGTCAGCGCGGGGGTCGGTAAGATCACGACCGTCACCTCGACCCCGCAGGTCAAGGGGATCACCGTCGAAGTGGACAAGATCACCGTCCAGTGACCCGCCGGTGGCCGCGGGCGGCGCACCCGCCCGCGGCCACCGCGGCACGGTTGCCGGCCGAGGGCCGCGGTCGCCGCGCCGTTTTCGCAGGGCGCACAGGCCGTCCGGCTCGGGCAGGACGGCGGGGTCGGCGTGCTGGGCGTGATCGGCGCCCTCATGGCGGTCGCCGCCGGGCTCGATCCGACGTTCCTGGACGCCCTCGGCCCCCAGGGCACGGCTGCCGGCGCCGCTCCAGATGATGATTGCGCAGGTCGTGCCGGCCGTGGGGGCGACCCGGAGCCGCCGCCACGGCCCCGGGTCGTCCAGCAGGAGGGGGTGCGCCGCAGTCGCCGGGGCGCCGGGCGGCGACTCGTGCGGGACGCCGGCCGCCGTCCTGACGCTCACCCCCCGTCCTCGGACACCTCCTCCAGCAGCTCGGTCGGTCCGCCCCTCCGTGCGGCCCACCAGGTGCCGCAGGCGGGCCCGCCACCAGGGGGCGGGCCACACCCCGGCGAGGAGCCCGGCAGGTACCGGCAGCCCGTTCAGCATTCATGACTCCACGGTGGCGCGGCACTCCTTCTCGTGCCCGTCCAGGTGCTCAAGCAGCGCCGCGAACTGCTCACCGGCCCGACTGGACCGCACGGCCCTGGGCGCGGACGCCAGCAGCCGGCCGCCGGTCTTCCTGCAGCGCAGGGGCATGCCGTCCAGCATCAGCTCGTGGCCGCGGCGGCGCGGAGCCACGTGAGGGGAATCGTCATGGCGGCGACTAGGTCAGCGAGCACCGACAATCGTTCCAATCTCGAACGCCGGAGGGTGCTTGATCACGGTTTGGTGTCGCGCGACCGGATGATCTTGACGCGGAAGCACCCATGAGACGTTATTAGAACACATGTTCCCGTCTTGGCAGGAGGCTCTCGTGTCCCCATCCCTGGTTCGCCGATTAGCCGCTTACTGCGGCGCCGCCGGCCTGATCACCGGCCTGCTTACTGTCACGGCCCCCGCCGCCTCGGCGGCTGGCACCACCACCGACCTCGGGGTCGCCGACTCCTACGCCGCGGACTTGGCCGTCGGCGGCGGCCGGGTGTTCGTTCCCGCCGGTGACCGCATCATCGTGGCCGACACTGACGGAAACCTCACCGGTGGCGTCGTCACCGGCCTGCCCGGCGTCCAGCAGCTGGCCCTGAACGCGGACGGCACCCGCCTGTACGCCGCTCTCACCGCCTCGAACGAGGTCGCCGAGATCGACACCGCGAGCCTCGCCGTCACCCGCCGGATCGACCTGTCGGCCCACCCCTGCCCGTCCACCCTGGCGTTGCTGGGCGAGCGGTTGTGGGTGGGGCACGGATGCGACAACGGCCCCGGCGGCGTCGTCGGTCTGGATCTCAGCGCTAGCGCCCCGGCGCCCGTGGCTGTCGGGGGCGAGCACCTGCGGCCGCCCGTGCTTGCGGCCGCCGGCGACACGCTCGTGGTCGGCCAGACCGCCCTGCACCACGCCGACATGCTGGTCTATGACCTCGGCGAGGGCGCTCCCGCGCTGCGCGGCACGATCGACGGCGAGGAGTCGCACATCGACTCCCTGCGCGATCTCACCCTGAGCTCCGACGGCGGCACCCTGTTCAGCGCGGCCGACGCCCCCGGTCACCTCTCCAGGTACGACACCAGGACCCTGGCGGCGACCGGCACCTACGGCGACGGCTGGAACGGGTACCTGTCCGCCGTTGCGCTCGGCTCGGACGGCGCGTACGTCGCGGCCGGAGGCCCGTGGGGCAGCACCGACCTCACCCTCTACGACGCCGCGACGGGCGCGGAGCTGTTCGCCGTCGACCAGCCCGACGCCGAACTGCTCCCGGACGGCGTCGCGTTCTCCGGCACGGACGTCTTCGCGCTGCTGCGCAGCTCCGCGGACCGGCTGCTGCTGTGGCGGGTGACGGGCGTCGCGCTACCGGCCACCAAGCTCACGGTGACGGCCCCCGCAGTCGCGTACGTCGGCTCGCCGATCACCGTCGAGGGGCGGCTCACCGGCGCCGATGGCGAGGCGCTCGGGCTCAAGCCGCTCACGGTGATCCAGTACCTGCCCGGCTGGACGAAAGTGCCGATCACCGGCGTGACGACGCGGCAGGACGGCACGTTCACCTTCCAGGACACGCCCGTCTTCGAGCTGCCGCCGTACGTCGGCGAGGTGATCTACTGGGTGTTCTGGGACGGCGACGACGGCCATCGCCGCAGCAGCGTCTCCGGCCTCGTGACGGTCAAGCGCGAAGCCACGCTCACCCTGACAGGGCCACAGTCCGGCGTCGCCGGCACGGCCGTGGAGCTGAGCGGTGTCCTGACGGAGGGCGGCAGGCAGCCCTCTCCGGGGGCCACGCTCACCGTGCAGCGCACCCTGTACATCAAGGGCACCAGCGGTAAGACCGTCAAGCTCCCGCCGGTGAGGGTGAACGCCGACGGCACGTACACGTTCACCGACACGCCCGCCAACGTCGGCAGGTACAGCTACCTCGCAAGCTATGCGGGGGACGGCGGCACCGGACCGGCCCAGGCCACCCATCAGATCATCGTCAAGTAACCCGACGACCGGTGCCCGGCCGCCGGGCACCTCGGCCGGGATCCGGTGGTGACTCACCAGGCCCTGACGGTTCCGGTAGCCCATGACTGCTACTTCGGTGACAGTTCGCGATCTTGTGGGATCGGGTCACGTGGCAACGGCCACCGCATGATCATTCGGAGTTCGTGAAGACGACCAAAGATCGGGCGGTGGCCGCGCGCCAAAGCGTAGACCCTGACGGCTGGATGGTCACCAAACGAGCTGATGGCCCGGGTTGCCCGCCACTTCGGCCGCGTCGAACCACACCGCGCCGCCACCGCCTACGTACGTGCCCTGCTGGCCGACATCGACCGCAAGAACTGCTGAAACCCGGCCGCCCCCGAATGGCAGCCGCTCATGGCCTTGGTCGAGATCGCCGGTATCCGCTGGGCGGTCGAGGAGTCCTTCCAAGCCGCCAAGGGCCAGGTCGGGCTGGACCACTACCAGGTCCGCGGCTGGACGGCCTGGCAGCGGCACATCACCCTGGCCATGCTCGCCCTGGCCCTCCTGACAGCCATCGCCGCCGCCCAACCGCCCAGCGTCACCGACGACCGCATCCCTTGACCTTGCCCGAGATCCGCCGGCTGCTGACGGCACTCGTACTGACCAAGCACCGCTCCATCACGGACATTCTGCGCTGGTCGGATTGGCGCCGCCGACACCAGGCCACTGCCCGACACTGCCACTACCAGCGCAGATCCGAGCAACGATCGCGAAGTGTCGCTGGAGTACTAGTGGGCGGCCTCGTACTTCTCGACCACCGAGGCGGCGATGCGGCCGCGCTCGCTGACGGGCAGACCGTTGGCCTTGGCCCACTGCCGGATCTCCGAAGACTTCTCCCGGCTCAACGCGCGGCTGCCGGTGACGGCCGCCCGGCGCCCGCGCGCACCGCGATCCACGCGAACAGGACGGGCCTTCACGATGAAGGGCGCCAGTGCTTTCCGCAGCGCGTCCGCCTTCTCCTCATGAAGGTCAATCTCGTAGCTGCTGCCATCGAGTGCAAAGACGACGGTCTCATGAGCCTCCCCACCGTCTACATCGTCGATGAGAATCTCTTGAATCTGCTTAGCCATGGTGGCACTCCATGCTCGATACGGTTGTTGCGTACTGTAGCGCCCTTCAGTAGCGTGCGGGCAACTTACCTCGGCCCGGCGCCGGTGAACGAGGAGAACTCGCCGGGCACACCGCCTGTCAAAGGCATTTCAAACGCGGCCGGAACCGCGCGTGCCCAGGGTGTCACGGCGGCTTCCTTGCGTATCCCACCTGCGAATGCCCATGTCAGGATCCTGGTCGCAGGGCGGGCGGGTGGCCGCGGTGGACACCCGGTCGCCCGGTGCGCGCACGCGGACGGGGCAGGCGCGGGAAGGCGGCAGCTGCGGTGGCGCGCATCTTATCGAAGATGAATTCAAAGGTGTGCTTCAATGTGTCCGCGCCGCTCCGGCGTGCGTGTCGCCGTCGGTTCCCGGCTTCGGCACACGGTTTTCCGGCGCCCCGCGAGCTGTGCGCCGGCCGGCCCCTATGGCGTCAACTCCGGGCAAGCCGCAGAAGTGCAAGTGCGAATGGGACGGGCCCCGGCCGCCTTCTGTCCGTTTATTTCCGGCCGATTTATCGGCGCCGGGACGGGCCGGGGCGCGTGACAATGGGCCCATGCGCTACCTGGATGCGGCGGACCCGCTGGCGGTGTCGGCGGCGGAGGCCGTCCGGCTCGGTGACCTCGACGGCGTACGGCGGCTGCTGGCCGGGCATCCCGAGCTGGCCCGCGTCCGGCTGGGCGAGGCGGACGGGGTGTCCCGGACCCTCCTGCACGTCCTCACCGACTGGCCGGGCCACGTGCCGCGCGGTCCCGCCGTCGTACGCGAGCTGGTCACGGCCGGGGCCGAGGTGGACGCCCGCTTCGCCGGCCCGCACGCCGAGACGCCGCTGATGTGGGCCGCGAGCTGCGACGACGTCCCCGTGCTCGACGCCCTGCTGGACGCCGGAGCCGACGTCGAGGCCACCGGCGCGGTGATCGGCGGCGGCACGGCGCTGTCGGACGCGTGCGCGTTCGCTCAGTGGGAGGCCGCCCGCCGCCTCGTCGAGCGCGGCGCGTCCACGCGGTTGTGGGAGGCCGCCGCCCTCGGGCTCATGGACCGGGTCGCGGCGGCGTTCGAGGCCGGGACGCCGTCGCGGGCGGAGGTGACGCAGGGATTGTGGGCGGCTTGCCACGGCGGGCGGTCGCAGGCCGCGGCGTTCCTCCTGGAGCGCGGCGGCGACCTCGGCTGGGTGGGCTACGACGAGCTCACCCCGCTGGACGCCGCCCGCCGCGCCGGCGCCGACGACCTGGCGTCCTGGCTCACCGCACGCGGCGCCCGCCCGGGACCCCGAAACCCCGCCGGCTGACCCGCTCAGGCCCCGGCACCCCCCGCCGGCCGGCCCTCGCTCAGGCCCCGCCACCCCGCCCGCTGACCTCCGCTCAGGCCCGGCACCGTCGGCCGGCCCCGGTTCAGGCCCCCGCGTCGCGCGCGGACTCGGTGGCGCGGGTGAGGAGGGCGCGGCGTTCCTGGTCGCTGTGGGCGACGGCGGCGGCCCGCCGGAACAGCGCCGCCGCGCGGGCCGGGTCGCCGTCGCGGGCGGTGAGGTCGGCCTCGGCGGCGATGGCCAGCGGATGGCCGTCGAGCTCGGCGCGGGAGCGCTCCAGCAGCGCGAGCCCGGCCCGCGGCCCGTGGGCGTACCCGTGCGCGACGGCCCGGTTGAGCTCCACCACGGGAGTGGGGTGGAGCAGGGCCAGCTCGTCGTAGCAGCGGGCGATCCGCGACCAGTCGGTGCCGGGCAGCGAGGACGCCGTGGCGTGGCAGGCGGCGATGCGGGCCTGGAGCCCGTACGGGCCGCCGCCCTCGACGGCGGCCAGCAGGGCGAGCCCCTCGCCGATCGCGGCCCGGTCCCAGCGGGAGCGGTCCTGCCGGTCGAGGGGCACCAGGTCGCCGGCGGCGTCGCGGCGGGCGTCCCGGCGGGAGTGCTGCAGGAGGAACAGCGCCAGCAGCGCCGTCACCTCCTCCTGCTCCGGCATGAGCCGCCGCAGCAGCCGCGCCAGCCGGATCGCCTCCTCGGCGAACGCGGGCTCGCCGCCGGCGTCGTAGCCCTGCGTGAACAGCAGGTAGAGGACGGCCAGCACCCCGGGCAGCCGCTCGGCCAGCGCCGCCCCCCGCGGCACCCGGTACGGGATGCCCGCCTCGGCGATCTTCCGCTTGGCCCTGGTCAGCCGCCGGGTCATCGCCGACTCGGTGACCAGGAAGGCGCGGGCGAGGTCGGCGGTGGGCACGCCGCAGATCGTCCGCAGCGTCAGCGCCACCCGCGACTCCAGCGCCAGCGCCGGATGGCAGCACGTGAAGACGAGCCGCAGCCGGTCGTCCACGACCTCCTCCTCCCGCCCGTCGCCGGGCCCGTCCTGGACGGTCAGGGCGAGCGCCGCCAGCTCGGCCAGCTTGCGGCGCTCGATCGAGACGCGGCGCAGCGCGTCGATCGCGCGGTTGCGCGCCACCGTCATGAGCCAGCCGCCCGGGTTGGACGGCACGCCCTCCTCCGGCCACCGCCGCACGGCCAGCGCCAGCGCCTCCTGGGCGCAGTCCTCGGCGAGGGTCCAGTCGCCGGTGACCCGGATGAGGGCGGCGACGATCCGCGGGTACGCCTCCGCCGCCGCCTCCTCCAGGTGTCGTCTCACTGCTCGAAATCGGCGAACGGCCGCAGCTCCAGCCGTCCGTGCCTGGCCATCGGGTGGCTGCGGGCGACTTCGACGGCCTCGTCGAGGTCGGCGCATTCGAGCAGGTCGAAGCCCACGATCACCTCCTTGGTCTCGGCGAACGGCCCGTCGGACAGGACCAGCTCGCCGCGGCGCACGCGCACGGTGGTCGCGGCCGACTCCGGCGCCAGCACCGCGCCGCGCACCCGCCGCCCGCGGGCGTCGTTCTCGGCCACCCACGCCTCGACGTCGGGCAGGTTCTCCTGGTCGGTGTCGGGCTCGGTGTCGGTGCAGACGAACATCATGTACTTCATCTCGCGCTCCTCGGTCGGACGGCGTCTCACCATGGTGACGAACGGGACCGACGGAACCGGACGACGTCCCCGAGATTTTCGCGGAGAGAGAAGGAGGGTCAGGCCGGCACGGCGCGGCGCGCGTCCAGGCGGCCGGCCCGGCGACGGGTCCGCAGGTCGAGGGTCAGCAGCGAGCCGAGCCCGGTCTGCTCCAGCAGGACCTCGTCGCAGAGCTGCTGGATGACCCACAGGCCGTACCCGTGGGAGGCGGTCGGGTCGAGGCGGGCCGAAGCCAGGTGCTCGTGGGTGAGCCGGCCGGCGACGTCGAGGATCTCGACGACCACGCCGTCGGCGCTGCCGCGGGAGGTCACCATGCCCGTCCGGCCGCCGTGGTCCAGCACGTTGGTGACCGCCTCGTTGACCGCCACCACCAGGTCCTCCAGCCGGTCGCCGGGCAGCCCGCAGTGGCGGCCGTGGACGCGGATCAGGTCCCGGAGGAGGGCAAGGTCAGTGCTGATGGGGCACTGCAGCTCGAACTGAAGGGTCATGATCGTCTCGCGTGGCGGGGTCGGATGGGGTGGCGGGCCGGTCTCCAGCTTTCCCACCGGCGGCCACTCAAACGTGTACCGTCCCGTTCGCGAGTCGGCGGCATGAGGGGCGCAGGACCGGGTAGCGCCATAAGTGCAGAAACTTCCGGCACTCCCACGGTCCCGAGACGAACCCGGAGGCTGACGAATGCGGCATGGCGACGGCGACCAGAGCACGGGCATCGACCATCGCAAGGGGAACGGGCAGATCACGGGAAGCGGCGGGCTGGGCAGGGCCGCGTTGTGGCCGGCCTCGGTGCTGACCGCGGCGGTGACCGCCGACCTGCTGCGGCGCCGGTTCGCGCCGGCCCGGCTGCGGCTGGCGGAGGCCGCGACCGGGCTGCTCGAACGTACGGGTGTGCGCCCCGCCAGGCCGCGCCTCACCGACCGGGAGCGGCTGGACCGCCAGTTGCTGACCTGGCGCCAGGCCCATCCGGAGACCCCGTGGTCCAGCGGCCGCGTGGGCCCGGCCGGGACCGGCGGCGGCTGACCCGGCGCCCCCGTAGGGTCCGAGGACGCCCGGGTCAGGCGGGGCCCGCGGCGCTCCGGCGGGCCGTCTCGGCGATCGCCCGGAGCGCGTCGAGGTGCCCGGCCAGCGCGCGGCGGCCCTCCTGGGTCAGGGAGAGCCACGTGCGGGGGCGCTTGCCGACGTAACCCTTGCGCACGTGCACGTAGCCGGCCTCCTGAAGGGCGGAGACGATCCGGCTGACGCTGGCGTCGGAGATCTCGGCGTAGTCGCGGACCGCGGCGAACTCCGCCTCCAGCGCGCCCGACAGGAACGCCATGACGGTCAGCCGGGTGGGGTGCTGGATGACCTCGTCCAGCCGGGGGTCAGCGGTCATGTCCGTCCCGTGCCGTGACCGCCCACAGCGCGACCCCGCCCAGCACGGCGGCGCACGCCGCGCCCGCGCCCTGCCCGAACGGGACGGCGGCGAGCCAGCCCAGGCCATAGGCGGCGGCGGGGCCGAGCTGGTTCATCAGCCGGCGGGGGAGCGGGCCGCCCGGCATGGTGACGACCCCGCCGCGGCTGATCACCGCCGCGTGCACGGCCAGGAAGGCCACCAGGGCCACTATTCCCGCCGCCATCACCGGGACCCGCTGTGCCCAGGGACCGGTCAGTAGACCGAAACCGGCCGCGAACAGCAGCCCGCGCGCCGGTGCGAACCAGCCGGGAGCGGCTGGCCGCGAACGAGCCGCGGCTACGCCTGGCCCGCGTGCAGGTGGGAGCGCTCGCCGTCGTGGTCGAAGATGGTGAGCAGCTCCACGGGCCCGTCGTGGGCGCCGACGGCGTGCGGGGTCATGGTCGAGAACTCGGCCGCGTCGCCCGCCGGCACCAGGACGGTCCGCTCGCCCAGCAGCAGGCGGGCCGTCCCGGACAGGACGGTGAACCATTCGCGGCCGGGATGCGCCTGCGGTTCGAGCGGCCGGTCGGGGGTGATGCGCAGCTTGGCCACCGTGACGCCGTGCAGCGAACGTTCCCGGGACAACAACCACACGGTCATCCCCGGATGGTCGCAGGGGAGCGGCCGGATCACCACGTCGTCGTCCTCGGTGGACTCGACCAGCTGGTCGAGCGTCGTGCCGAGGGCCCGCGCGATGGGGACGAGCTGGTCGAGGGCGATCCGGCGGTGGCCGGTCTCGATGCGGCTCAGGTTGGACGGGCTCAGCCGGCACCGCGCGGCCAGGGCGTCGAGCGACCAGCCCCGGGCCAGCCGCAGACCGCGGATGCGCCGGCGGACCACTGCGTCCAGGTCGACTTCTTGCGTCATAGGCAAGAGTGTATGTCGCAGGCGCAGGAGCCCCCTACGGTGAAGGCATGGAAGCACATCCCCACCACGGACATCCGCACGGACATCACCATGGCGACGTCTCAGCCGTGGCCGACCTGCTCGACCTGGACGCCGAAGTGCTCGGCCCGTTCCTGGACGAGCTGACCGCCTGGGTCGGCGAGCAGGCCGCCCGGCCCCCGCGGACGGTCGCCGACCTGGGCGCCGGCACCGGAACCGGCACGCTGGCCCTGGCCCGGCGGTTCGCCGCCGCCGAGATCGTCGCGGTCGACCGGTCGCCGGTCATGCTCGACCGGCTGCGCGCGGCGGCGCTCGGCCAGGGGCTGGGGGAGCGGGTGCGGGTGCTCCAGGCCGACCTGGACGCGGCCCTGCCGCCGCTCGGCAGGCCCGACCTGGTGTGGGCGGCGGCGTCGCTGCACCACGTCGAGGAGCCGGCGCGGCTGCTCCGCGAGGTGCACGCCGCGCTGCGCCCCGGCGGGCTGCTGGCGGTCGTCGAGATGGACGGCATGCCGCGCTTCCTGCCCGACGCGGCCGGGGCGGCGCTGGAGGCGCGCTGCCGGGAGGCGCTGGCGGGCACCGGCCCGAACCCGTACCCGGACTGGGGGCCGTTCCTGGCGGCGGCCGGGTTCGAGGTGGCCGCGCGGCGCGACTTCCCGATCGAGGTGCGCCCGGCGCCGCCGGGCGCCGTCCGCTACGCGCGGGCCGTGCTGAGCGGCTACCGGTCGCGGCTCGCCGGGCGCCTGGCCGCCGACGACCTCGCCGCCCTGGACCGGCTGCTCTCCGGCGACTCGCCGGAGTCGCTCCGCCGTCGTGAGCTCGTCGTGCGCGGCACCCGGACCGCCTGGGCGGCCCGCCGCCCCTGACCCGCCGGGGGGTGAGGAGCCCGGATGCTGCCCGCGGGACCGATACGTTGGGGTGCGTGACGACTGCTCCCATGGGCACCCCCCAGGTCGTTCATCCAAAGGCGTCCAGGCTCGCCTGGCTGGACGCCCTGCGCGGCATCGGCGCGCTCGCCGTCGTGGGCGAGCACCTGACCACCTGGGCCATGCCGTGGCTGCGCCCGACCTTCTTCAACCTGGGCGTGTACGGCGTCCTGGTGTTCTTCCTGGTCAGCGGCTACATCATCCCGTCGTCACTGGAGCGGCACGGCGACGTGCGCGCCTTCTGGATCGGCCGCGCCTTCCGCCTCTACCCGCTCTACCTCGCCGTCATCGCCGTGGTCCTGGCCCTGTCCTGGTGGATCCCGGTACGCGCGGAGGTGCCCAGGGACATCTCCTCGGCCGCGGCGCACGCCACGATGCTGCTGGACGTCGTCGGCGTCGCCGGGGTGATGAACACGATGTGGACGCTCTCCTACGAGATGGTCTTCTACCTGATGGTCACCGCCCTGTTCGTGACCGGCGTCAGGGACCGGCGCGGCCTGGTCGCCGTCGCGTTCGGGGTGACCGCGGTCGTGGCCGGCCTCGCGCTGAGCGCGGCGCCGCTGACCGGCGGCTGGCTGGCGTGGGCGTCGTTCGCGGTGTTCGCCGCCGGGCTGGCCTGCGTCGTCTCCGGGCGGCTGCGCAACGTGGCGGCGTCCGCGCTCGGCGTCATGGCCCTGGCCCTGCTGCTGCTGAGCAGCCGCGTCCCGTGGTTCGGGGCGGCGATCCTCGCGGTCATGTTCACCGGCACGGCGATCCGCCGGTGGGAGAGCGGCCAGGGCTCCCTGTGGCCGGTGGCCCTGGCCGCCTCGCTGGTGACGGTCGCCCCCGTCCGGGCGCTCAGCGCCGGGTGGTGGTGGGTGCAGCCGGACGTGTGGGGGACGACCGTCGCCCTGGCCGGGCTCACGTTCGCGGCCGGTCTGGCCTGGCGGGCCCGCCGGGTGCCCGCCGTGCTCACCTGGCTCGGGCTGATGAGCTACTCCCTCTACCTGGTGCACCTGCCGGTGCTCCTCGTGGTGATGGAGGTGGCGGGGGAGATGCGCTGGTCGCCGCTGCCCCTGCAGATCGGCGTCAGCGTGCTCTTCCTCGCCCTCGTGCTGCCGGGCAGCCGGCTGACCTACCGGTTCCTCGAACGCCCGATGCAACGGCTCGGCCGCCGCCTGACCGCCTCCTAGCGGCTCCTACCGGCGCGGGTCGAGCACGAGCTTGCCGATCGTACGCCGTTCCCTGAGCTCCGCGTGCACCTGCCGCACCTCCGACATCGGACGGTCCCCGCCCGCGACCACCCGCAGCCCGCCCGCGATCACCTGCGCCGCCATCTCCGCGTACGCCCCGGCCAGGACGGCGGGCCGCTGGAAGGCGTTGAGCAACCAGAAGCCGCTGACGGTCGCCGAACGGGGCTGGAGCGCGCGCGGTGAGACCGGCTGCGGCTCCACCCCGCCCGCCATCCCGTAGAAGGCGAGCCGGCCGAACGGCGCCAGCGCCGCCAGGCTCTGGTCGGTGACCCGGCCGCCGGTCATCTCCAGGACCACGTCCACGGGCTCGCCGCCGTTGGCCGCGCGCAGCGCCGCGGTGAGGTCGTCGGCGGCCGGGTCGACGGCGGCGTCCGCGCCCAGCGACAGGGCGAGCTCCCGCTTGGCGGGCGTGCTCGCCGTGGCGATCACCCGGCCCGCGCCCGCCGCCCTGGCGAGCTGCACCGCCAGCGAGCCGACGCCGCCCGCCGCCGCGTGCACGACCACGCTCTCCCCGGCCTGCACCCGGCCGGTGTGGCGGACCAGCCACCACGCGGTCAGCCCCTGGGCCAGCAGGGCCACCGCCGCGACGTCGTCGAGCTCCTCGGGCACCGGGAAGGCGGACGCCCGCGGGATCGCGGCCTTCTCGGCGTACCCGCCGCGCTCCAGCATGGCGGCCAGGCGGCGGCCGTCGGCGGTCCTGCCGACGACCTCGCCACCCGGGACGACCGGCAGCGTGGTCGCGGCCAGGTAGGCGTTCTCGCGCATCAGCGTGTCGGCGAAGTTCACGCCGCAGCGCGAGACGTCCACGACGACCTGGCCGGGGCCGGGCATGGGGTCGTCCACCTCCCGTACCCGCACGACCTCGGGACCGCCGAACTCGGTGATCTGCACGGCTCGCATGACAACTCCAGAGGGATCCAGTTCCAGATGGTACTGAGTACCATAAGGGACGCCGTCCGCAAGCGCTAGACTGGGCCCGTGACCGAGTCCTCCCTGCGCGCCCGCAAGCGGCGGCGAGCCCGCGACGAGATCATCGAGGCGGCCTACCGGCTCTTCGCCGAGCGCGGCTACGACGAGGTGACGGTCGCCGACATCGCCGAGCGCGCCGAGGTGGGCCGCACCACGTTCTTCCGCTACTTCGGCGACAAGCAGGAGGTCGTCTTCGCAGGGGAGCACGACTGGCTCGACGGCCTGGCCGCCCACCACCGCGAGCTGCGCGGCGACCGCCCGCCCGGCCTGCCCGAGGCGCTCGCCCAGGTGCGCGAGCTCACCCTCGCGCTGTGCGCCAGGGCCACCCTCGACCCCGGCCGCTACGTCCTGCGCGAACGGCTGGTCGCCGACCATCCCGAGCTCGGCGACCGTACGGCGCGCAAGCAGCGCCGCTTCGCCGAGACGATGACCGAGATCCTGCGCGAGCACGGCGCCACCCCCGAGACGGCGGCCCTGGCCCCGCAGCTCGCGCTGGCCTGCTACACCGCCGGCCGCGCCGTCGCCGGTGACGACCCGGCGGCGCTGGCCCCGAGCGTGGCCGCGGCCTTCGACCGGCTCGGCCTCCTCCCGCCCGCCGCCTGACCCGCCGCCATCGGCCCCTTCGCGTGCCCGGCTCAGCGCACGTGCACGCCGATCAGGCAGGTGTCGTCGTCGGTGTCGGAGTTGCAGTGGGTGAGCAGGTCGTCGAGCCGGTGGTCGAGGGTCGCGGCCGTACGCGAGGCGACGGCCAGCAGGCGGTCCTGGGCGTGGCGCAGGTTGTGGTCGCGCCGCTCGATCAGGCCGTCGGTGTAGAGCAGCAGCGTGTCGTCGGCCTCCAGCTGCAGCCGGCCCTCCTCGTAGACGGCGTCGGCGAACGCGCCGAGCAGCGGCCCCTTGACCATCGGCAGCTCCGTGCCCTGCGCGCCGCGCAGCAGGATCGGCGGCAGGTGCCCGGCCCTGGCCCAGCGCAGGACGCGGGTGGCGGGGTCGTACAGGCCGCAGATCGCGGTCGCCGTCATGCGGTCGGCGAGGTGGCGGGCGACCAGGTTGAGCCAGCTCAGCAGCCGGGCCGGGCCCGCGCCGGTGGTGGCCAGCCCGCGCAGCGCGTTGCGCAGCACCACCATGCCCGTGGCGGCCTCGACGCCGTGCCCGGCCACGTCGCCCACCGACAGCAGGATGCACTCCGACGGCAGGACGACCGCGTCGTACCAGTCGCCGCCGACCAGGTCCTCCTTCTGCGCCGGACGGTAGCGGACCGAGATGCGCAGCCCGAAGGAGTCCATGCGGCCGTGCGAGGGCGGCATGATGGCGTGCTGGAGCTGGAGGGCCAGGCGGTTGCGGGCGGCGGACTGCCGTTCGGTGTGGGCCAGCCTGTCGCGGGTCACCGCCAGCGCGACCTCCGTCCAGTGCTGGGGCGAGACGTCCTGGTAGGCCCCCCGCAGCGCGGTCAGCCGGCCGTCCGGGGCGAACACCGGCTCGGCCACCACGCGCAGATGGCGGGCCACCCCGTCGGGGCGTTCGAGCCGGAACGCCGTCGCCGCCGGCCGCCGGTGATGCAGCACCGTGCGCAGGAAGAGGCCCACGGCCACCTCGTCGTCGCGGTGCACGTGGTCGCGCAGGCGTTCCAGCGGGACCGGCCGGGCGTCCGGCGGCAGGCCGTACAGGGAGAACATCTGGGCGTTCCACATGATCTGGCCGGTGAGCGCGTTCTCCTCGAAGCCGCCGATGCGGCCCAGACGCTGGGCGTGCTCGAGCAGGCGGGCCTGGTCGTCGTGGTCGCGCCGGACGAGCAGCACGCTCCCACCGTGGCGGGTGATGCTCACCTCGGCCGTGGCGGCCGCGGTGAAGGGCATGTCGGTGGCGCGGAACGGCTCGCCGGTGGCGTGCACGTGCTCGATCCTGGCCAGCAGCTCCCCGGCCGCGAACGGGTACGCCTCCAGCAGCAGCCCGCCCGCCCGCACCGCCGCCGACCCGTTGGCGTGGTGGACGCGGAAGTCGGCGATGTGGCCCTGCGGATCGAGGTGCGGCACCAGGACGAGCGCCGGGTCGGACATGGAGTCGGCCAGGGCGGCCAGCTCGGCCAGGGCGGCGCCGGCGCGCGCGGGCGGGCCGGGGAAGTTCAGGGTGAGGGCGCACAGGTCGGCCAGCGCCTCGATCTGGCGTTCCATCCTGGGCGTGGGCTCGGGACAGCCGCCCGGCCAGCAGATCTCCAGGACGCCGAGCACCCGTCCGCCCAGCCGGGCCAGCGCGGTGACGCGGCCGCCGGTCAGCTGGTGGCGGCCGATCGAGGGCGGCCCCTGCGTGGTGTGCCACAGCGTGCGGCGTTCGATCAGCGTGCTGGTGGCGGGCGTGACCAGGCCCGGCGGGACCTGCCGCCAGAGCCCGGCCTCCTCGGCGCTGAAGCCCGCGTGCCCGGCCAGCGTCAGCGACGTGTCCGGCCCGGCCGCCCACACCGCGACCGCCGTCGCGCCGATGGGCAGCAGGGCCGTCTCCAGCACGGCGTGGGCCGCCGCCTGCACGTCCGTGGCGCCGAGCGCGGCGCTCTCGGCCGTCCGCAGCCGCACCGCCGCCTCCGCGTGCCCGGCAAGCGGCTCGGGACCGCCGTCGAGCCCGGCGGCGTCGGTCAGGGACGCGTCGGCGATGGAGTCGTCGGCGGCCCGGTTCACGACGTCGGCCGCCAGCTCGGCCTGCGACCGCCCGGTCCTGGCCGCGAGCGTGGCGAGCTGGTCGGCGGCCTGCGCCGGGGCGCAGCGCAGGCGTTCGACCAGGATGCCCTTCGCCAGCTCGACCAGCGCGCGGTCGTCGGCGGCGCGGCGGACCTCGTGCAGCTCGGCGCGCAGGCGTTCGACGGTTGCGGCCAGCCTGGCCAGGCCCGTCTCCTCGGCTGAACTCCCCATGGCGCGAATCCTCATCGGGTCAGGCCGGATCCATCCAGCGCTGGATGCGTCCGATCAGCTGGTCGGCGTCGACCGGTTTGGTGACGTAGTCGCTGGCTCCGGCCGCCAGCGACTTCTCCTGGTCGCCCGGCATGGCCTTGGCCGTGACCGCGATGATCGGCAGGTCGGCGTAGCCGGGCATCTCGCGGATCGTCTCGATCGCCGTGTAGCCATCCATCTCGGGCATCATCACGTCCATCAGGATCAGGTCCGTCTCGGGGTGGGCCGTCAGCGTGTCGATGCCCTTGCGGCCGTTCTCGGCGTGCAGCACGTCGATGCCGTGGATCTCCAGCATGCTGGTCAGCGCGAACAGGTTGCGCGCGTCGTCGTCCACCACCAGGACCGTGCGCCCGGACAGCGTGTCGTCGATCTCCCGGCCCGACGCCGCGCCCACCGTCCGGGACCTGACCAGCGGCAGCACGTCGCCGGGCTGGTCGGCGGTCAGGTGCAGGGCGATGCGCTCGCGCAGCTCGTCGAGGCTGGACAGCAGCTCCAGCGGCCGGTCGCCGATGCGCGCCTCCTGCGACGGGCCGGAGCGCCAGTTGTTGTAGGCCAGCACCGGGACGCCGTGCAGCCCCGGATCGCCGTCCATGGCCTCCAGCAGGCCGTAGGCGGCCCGGTCGGGCAGGTCGAGGTCGAGCACGACGCAGTGGCACGGCTCGGCGGACAGCAGGCTCGCCGCCTCCTCCGCGCCCGTCGCCTCGACCACCTGGACGGTCCCGCCCAGCGGGTCGGGCGACCCGGCCAGGCCGCTCACCACGCTCTCGGTCACCAGCGACAGCAGCCCGTGCGGGCGTTCCTCGATCACCAGCAGCCGCCGGGGCCGACCGGCCACCGGCAGCGCGACGGCCGCGGGCGCGCCGCCGGTCGCGTGCCCCTCGGCGCCGGGCTGGGCGACCGGCAGGTAGAGGGTGAACACGCTGCCCTGGCCCGGCGTGCTCTGGACGATGATCGCGCCGCCGAGCAGGTAGGCGATCTCGCGGCTGATGGACAGGCCGAGGCCGGTGCCGCCGTACTTGCGGCTGGTCGTGCCGTCGGCCTGCTGGAACGCGCCGAAGATCACTTCGAGCTGCTGCTCGGGGATGCCGATGCCGGTGTCCATGACGCGCACGGCGATGGCGGGGGCGTGCGGGCGCACCGAGGCGGGCAGTTCGCCGTGCGCGGCCGGCTCGATGCGCAGTTCGACGCCTCCGGTCTCGGTGAACTTGACCGCGTTCGACAGCAGGTTGCGCAGCACCTGGCGCAGCCGCGAGTCGTCGGTGAGCAGGTCGGCGGGCACGCCCGGCCCGGTGGTGATCCGGAAGTCGAGGTTCTTCTGCGACGTCATCGGCCGGAACGTGGCCTCGACGTAGTCGAGAAGCTGCCGCAACGGCACCCATTCGGGGTTGATGTCCATCTTGCCCGCCTCGACCTTGGACAGGTCGAGGATGTCGTTGATCAGCTGGAGCAGGTCCGAGCCCGCGGAATGGATGATCCCGGCGTACTCGACCTGCTTGGGCGTCAGGTTGCGCGTGTGGTTCTGGGCCAGCAGCTGGGCCAGGATGAGCAGCGAGTTGAGCGGCGTGCGCAGCTCGTGGCTCATGTTGGCCAGGAACTCGCTCTTGTACGTCGAGGCCAGCGTCAGCTGGTGGGCGCGGTCCTCCAGCTCCTGCCTGGCCTGCTCGATCTCCAGGTTCTTGGT